>JAEWHG010000025.1 GCA_023387935.1 Bacillota bacterium | reverse complement strand
ATACGACCAACATTTACAGCCATCACAAGAGGAAATAAGAACTTTATATAAATTATTAGATAAATATAACCTTGATCCAGTTATAGCACTAGAATACAAAGTAGATAATTTAGAAAATGAATTAAATTATCTTCTAATGAAATAGAAAATTGTTTATTTAAAAAATATTTAACTATATACAATTTGAGGCTTACACAATAAGGTTCCCGGAACCCATCAGCAATCTTTGATTGTGTAAATGGGTGGGTTCTTATTTGTTTTTATAATAAAAAACAGCAAGCTGTGTTCTATCTCTAAGGTGTAGTTTACCTAAAATAGCGGTTATACTGTTTCTAACAGTACCTTCGCTTAAATAAAGCTTGGTAGCTATTTCTTTATTGCTAAGTCCTTCCGCTACAGTAGTTATAATATCTAGTTCTTTTTCTGTAATCCCGAATACTGAAAAATCCGTTGTATCTCTATGATTAATTAAAGATGGAATTCTTGAGATAATATCATCACCAAAAACACTTTGTCCCATATGAACAGCTTTTAGGGAGGGAACAATACATTCAAAATTTTGTTTTATAATATAGCCCTTAGCGCCCATTTTCAATGCTCTTATTATGTATTCATCATCAGAAAAAGTGGTTAAAAACAATATTTTTGCACTTTCAAAACTCTTTAAAATAGATTCGCCAGCCTGTAGTCCAGTCATAGTTTTCATTCTGATATCCATCAGTAGAATATCAGGTTTTAAATTATTATAAAGCTCAATAGCTTCTTCTCCAGTGTAGCCAACACCTACTACAGAAATATCTTTTTCTGCTTCTAATATAGTTTTTAATGCTGCACATACTAATTTATCATCATCAACTACTGTTACTCTCATATAATTCATACAGTCCTTTCAAAATACTTATTTTTTAGGTGTTGAAATAAAAATTTTAAAGCCTTTGTCACTGGTAATAGTAACATTACCACCTACAGCAGTAACTCTATCCGTAATATTTTTTAATCCGATACCATTTTCAATATTGTAATTGCAAGGTGAACCATTATCCTGTATAACCAATTGATAAAGTGCTGGATGCTCGCGTATATCCACTGACACCTCAGTAGCGTTTGAATGCTTTATAATATTCGATAAAGCTTCTTTTGTTACTGCAATAAAGCAGTACTTTATATTCTTATCTAAATTTGCTTCTATATCGTAATTAAATTTGATGTGACAAAAAGTAAAAGAATCTATTAACTTATGTATTTCTGTATACAAATCAATGGATTTTTCATGTAAATTATGTACGCTATTGCGGATACTGTCCATTGCCTCTGAAAGGGTGTCTTTTATAAGCTTTAAGTTTTTGTTTATTTCCTCGTTTTTATTAATGGTAAGAATTGCTCCAATTTGCAATATAGATCTTGAAAGTAAATGTCCTACATTGTCGTGAATATCCCTTGCTATTCTATTACGCTCAGTTGCAGTTGCAAGGTTTATTTCATGATCTTGTTTTTCTAAAAGTTCTTTATTCTGTTTTTCAAGCTGTATTGATATTTCTTTTGTCGTATCCCGAAGCTTTCGATACTCTTTTTCAAATTTTTGAATTGAAACAGTACGATATTTAAAAATATAGGAAATAAGAATAAAGGATGCTATTAACCATTTTGTTATATGAATCGTATAATTTGAAGAATTTATTAAGGGTAGGAATGACAGTAACCATATCCATTTATTTTTAAGGAATACTGCATCATAACAAATAAGAGGAATAAAGAGAGATAAATATGGTATAAAAAAGCAAGAAAATATATAAAAAGCAAATATTGCTATCGTAATATTTTCGTTTTCTAAGTAGCTGAAAATAGCACTTAAGAATACTACAATTAGAATTGGTACAACCATGTATACCCTATTTGAGTTCGGTAAATACAATACAAGGGTAATAATGAAAATAATAAATTTATCAATAAATATATTCATTTTATCTTCCCAGCCTTTATGTGTAGGAATATTAATTACATATAAATTCTAACATTTCATTATACATTCTTCAAGTTATTGTTACATTTGTCATATTCAACCTGGAGCATATTCACTTATAAATTAAAAGTAAATATATTATGATTAGTATATGAAACTAGAATAGTTTTCCAAATGAAATATGGGAGGGAATCTTATGGTAATAAACATAAAAAATTTAGTAAAAAGATATGATGATTTAATTGCTCTAGATCATTTTAATCTGGAAGTAAATGATGGAGAAATTTTTGGTCTTTTAGGTCCTAATGGTTCTGGAAAAACTACGGCAATTAACTGTATTTTATCTCTTTTAAAATATGATAAGGGTACAATAGAGATTTATGGAAAACCAATGTCGCCGGATGCTTATGATATTAAAAGTAAAATTGGTATAATCATGCAGAATGTTGCAGTTTTCGAGGAGTTGAATGTTTTTGAAAACATTGATTATTTCTGTGGAATGTATATTTTAGATAAAAAGAAAAGAAGAGAACTTGTAGAGGAAGCTATAGATTTTGTTGGACTTAATGATTATAGAAAGTTTTATCCCAAAAAGCTAAGTGGAGGTTTGCTTCGTAGGTTAAATATTGCCTGTGGAATTGCCCACAAGCCCAAGTTAATTATATTAGATGAGCCAACGGTTGCAGTTGACCCTCAGAGTCGAAATAATATATTGGAAGGCATACAACGACTTAATAAAGATGGAGCTACAGTTGTATATACTTCTCACTATATGGAGGAGGTTGAGGAAATTTGCACCCGTGTAGCGATTATGGACAGAGGGAAAATAATTGCTACGGGAACAAATGACGAATTAAAAGGGATGATCAATTCTGGTGAAAAAATAACTGTAGAGGTATTTGAAATAGATCATAGTATTTCTGAAGGAGTTAGAAGTCTTCCTAATATAGTTTCAGCTGAGTATAATGGAAATTTACTTGTTGCTAAATCTAGAAAAGGTAAAAATAATCTAGTTACCATATTAGAATACTTAAAATCCAAAAATATAGCTATTGGAAAGATATATTCTGAGCCACCGACCTTAAATGATGTATTTTTAGAAATAACGGGTAAAGAGCTTAGAGATTAGGGGGAGATATTATGTTTTTGCATAACTATCTATATAGACTTAAATGTATTGTAAGGGACAAACAAGTAATGTTTTGGACATTTATATTTCCAATAATTTTAGCTACCTTATTCAACATAGCATTTTCAAATATTTCAAGTGCAGAAAATTTCTCTAATATTAAAATTGGAATAGTTGATAATGAGGAGTACAGAGAAAATACAGAGTTTATTAAAGCTATTGATGCTGTTACAAACTCTAATAAAAGTGCAGGGAAAACTAACTTATTCGATATGCAGTATATATTAAAGGAAGATGCAGATAAGCTTATTGAGAATAGTAAAATAGAAGGTTATATTCATTTTGATGACGGAATAAAGCTTGTTGTTAATGAATCTGGCATTAACCAAACTATAATAAAGAGCTTTTTAGACGACTATAAACAGACATATTCTACAGTAGCAACAATTATTAGCCAAAATCCTACTGCTATTCAAAATGGACTTTTGGATAACATTTCAAATAGATCGGATTATCTTAAAGAAGTCACTACTGGTAAATCAGATGCTAATAACGTTGTAGTCTATTTTTATAGCTTAATTGCGATGTCATGTTTATTTGGAGGTTTTTTAGGATTAAAGGAAGTATCAGCTTTGCAGGCGAACTTATCCCCTCAGGGCGCAAGAGTCAGCATGGCTCCAACACATAAGTTAAAGCTATTTATCGCATCTATGTTTGCAGCCACTACAGTTCAGCTTGCCGTTATATTTACTTTGCTTGTGTATCTGATGTTGATATTAAAAGTAAGCTTTGGTAACCAGTTAGGATATATTGCATTAACTTGTATAATAGGTACGATTACAGGAGTTGGTTTTGGTACTTTTATTTCATCATTAGTTAAAAAAAGTGATGGCGTCAAAATCGCAATTTTAGTTGTACTCACCAATGTAATGTCAATGTTATCGGGTATGATGTATCACAAAATGAAATATACGGTTAGTACAAAAGCACCTATTTTAGCATATATTAACCCGGCAAATTTAATATCAGATAGCTTTTATTCGCTTTATTATTATGATACTTATTCTCAGTTTTACACAAATATAGCTTTGCTTTGTGTTTTTGCTACAGGATTCATTTTAATCACTTATTTGATATTGAGGAGGCAAAAATATGACAGTCTATAAAGCCTTTTTTAAAATAATTCTTAAAAATTTGTCTCAAATAATAATATATGTTGTAATATTTATATCCTTAGCAGTAACTCTTGCAAATGTGAATAGTCAATCTATAGAAACAAGCTTTACAGAAACTAAAGTTAATATTGCTTTTATTAATAATAATACTGATTCAATTTTGGTAGAAGGTTTAAAGAATTATCTTAGTAAAAATGCTAACATTGTAAATATTCCAGATGAACCTAAAAAGCTACAAGATGCCTTGTTTTTCAGAGAAGTAGAATATATAGTAAGAGTACCAAAAGGATTTACAGAAGGTCTATTAAATGATGAAATGCTTCAAATAGAGAAAATAACAATACCAGACTCTAGCAGTGCAATATATATTGATAGTATTATAAATAAATATTTAAATACTGCAAAAAACTATATCAGCAATATAGAGAATATATCAGAAGAGCAGCTTTTAAGCTATATTGATAAAGATTTAGAGCAGAAAACTAAAGTTAAGCTATATAACTCTATAGATGAAACTAATAACAATGAAAAGCGTGCATCCTATTTTAACTTTATGGCTTATGCATTACTTGCAATATTAATTTTAGGAGTTTGCTTAGTGATGCTTGTCTTTAATGATACGGATATAAAAAAGAGAAATCTATGTTCGCCAATGAAATTAGAAAGTATGAATTTCCAAATTATACTTGGAAGCCTTAGTTTTGCTATGTTTACTTGGATAGCAATGATTTTTACTAGTTTCTTTCTCTATGGTAGCTATATGTTTACAACTAAAGGAATATTATTTTTATTAAATTCTTTTGTATTTACTCTTGCAGCCTTGAGTATAAGCTACTTATTAGGCAACGTTATAAAAAGTAGAAATGCTATGTCGGCAGTTGCAAATGTTTTTGCTATGGGAACTAGCTTTATTAGTGGGGTATTTGTACCTCAGGCTTTATTAGGTGAAACAGTATTAAATATTGCAAGTTTTACACC
>JAEWHG010000188.1 GCA_023387935.1 Bacillota bacterium | reverse complement strand
GTCTTAATATATTACGCAGTTTCGCAACTCAAATTTATTTGCTCCCTATAGTCGCATAAATTTGGTGCTCATTGCGTTTGATCTACCATCAATTTATTGCTCCTTTTAGTCGCATAAATTGGGTTAGGTCATAAAATTGGGTTAGGTCATAAAAAAAAGCCATCATCCCTCTAATAATAAAGGGACGAAGGCTATATCTTCGCGGTACCACCCTAATTGTCATATATATGACCGGCTCCATATCAGTACAATAAATTATACTGTCCACTCAAGTAACGGTGTGGTGCCGTCTAAGTCTACTTGCATTCGCTTTCGGTTAGAAACTCAGAGATGTTCTTCCATATAGGCTTCATATCGGTCTTTCACCACCACCGACTCGCTAGGATTACTTCCTATACTTACTCTTCTCTTCATAGTTTTTCAAATACTATATTTTGTGTTACAAATATTATAATCATAATCAAGTAAAATGTCAAAGGATTTAGAATATATTATATCCAAAATTAAATTAAATACACTTTAATATCAATTTACATCACTTTAAAAATTCAAACAAAACACTAATCAAAAATTCATATGTTTTTCTACTCATAGTCAAAGACATATTTATTTTTCAACAAATATTCTTCAAGTTGCTTTTCAAAAGATTGAATGGTTGTTACTTGAGACGGTTTCGGAAATCTGTGCGTAAGTTTGTAACATATTCGATCCGGCGGACCTTCATCAATTTCAAATCCATAAATTGGATAATCCTTTTTCAATGATTCAACGATGGAAGAAGGGAGAATTGTCCAATATTTTTTTCTTAAATAATGCATCAGCATTCCTATGGTATCTACTTGTAAAATTGAACGTACATCATGAGGGCATCTTGCATCGTGCCACTGAGAAAACTCTGGCCCCCAATCAAATAATATCTCTGAGCTGAAATCCAAATCTGACGCCTGAAGTATATAATTGTGTTTTGGTTCTTCGTCTTTTAATTGGGCCAAAACTAATTTTTCACGAAAAATAGGCTTCGCTATGATATTCTGATATTTTCTCTGACTAAGTACAAAACCCACATCAGCCGTCCTATTATCAACATGCTCAAATATCTCAGAAGTTTGATGAGTAAACACCTTAAGACGCATAGGAGAATCTCCAAATAATAATTGTTCATAAAAAGCTGAAAAAGCATAGTTATTCAGACTATCTACACTGCTAATAGTTAAGATATCCGTATTTTTATTTTGTAATTCATGAGCTTCATTCCATACTTGAACAAAACGCTCAGCTATGGGTATGCATTCTAATCCTTTTGGTGTTATTTCAATCTGTCTATGTCCTTTTTTTCGTTCAATAAGCTTAACACCGATATCTTCTTCTAATGTTTTTAATTGAAAACTTACAGTTGATTGAGATAAATATAACATCTCTGCAGCACTAGAAATGCTTTTAGTGGAAACCACAGCTAAAAATGCCTTTGCACTAGAAATATTCACAGTAGACCTCCTATAATATCTAATAATTAGATATTATATATCCAATTTATTTGATTTTCAACTAAATTAAAGTATGGTAAATTTATTTTAACAAGACAAATTAATTTGTAATTGTTTAAAAAATCAATCAACAACAAAGCTACAATAATGCATCAAAATTTTAAATATGGAGGACTTATATTATGCAAATAACAGATGAAAAGATTTTTTTCAATCCTTCTTTACAGGCTGAAATAAAAAAACGATTCTATCATGTAAACGAGGACCATAACGGTAGAAAACGCCAATTTTTCGAAAACTCCGGAGGTTCTCTACGTTTAAAAGCCGCCGTGGAAGCTAAATGTAAATTTGAACAAATCCCTGACTGTCCAGAACGTATTCACGATACTGCAGATATGCTTAACAAAGTTAAAAAAGATGGAATACGAGACATTATGGAAGTAATTTTTGGCGCTAAGTCTGGAGCATTAGTCACAGAACTCACAGCTTCCCAAGTTATGTTTCAAATTACACGTACAATTGTAGAAAATGCACCTGGAACAAATATTGTTACTACCTCCATTGAGCACCCTTCAGCATATGACTCTGCAGAAATGTATGCTAAACGCACTGGAAAAGAGTTTCGTGTTGCAATGGCAAACCCTAAAACAGGCGGTGTAGATACTGAGGAAATTCTTCGCCATGTCGATAAAGATACTTGTTTGCTTAGCGTTATGAGCGCATCCAATATTTCTGGCTATATTTTTGACATGGAAAAAATCGTTTCGGAAGCGAGAAAAATCAATCCAGATATTTATATAATTAGTGATGCTGTTCAGCATATGCCGCATGCTGTTCTGGATGTGGAAAAGTTAAAATTAGATGGTGCTAATTTTGCACCATATAAAGCATTTGGAATTAGAGGTTGTGGCTATGGATATGTTTCCGATAGAGTAGCAAAAATGCCACACCATAAGCTGTTAGCGAAACCAGAGAATGAATGGGAGCTTGGTACATTTCCGCATTCTAACTATGCATCTGTTACAGCATTAGTGGATTACGTATGCTGGTTAGGAAGTCATTTTAGTAAAAGTAAAGACCGTAGAGAACTTTTTGTTGAAGGAATGACACAAATACATCTTCAGGAACATTCTCTACTGATTCATATGATGGAAGGAACTGATGAACTTCCAGGTTTAAGACATATTCCTGGAGTACAAGTATTCTTAGATTCAGAAGATACAGTTGCACGAGATTTGATATCTGCTATTGGCATTGAAGGATTAGATTTTACACAAGCAGTAAGGGAATATTACAAGCGTGGAGTAACTGTTTTTGAACGAGTTAATACAAGTATTTACTCCAAACGAATTGTAGAATCCCTAGGACTTAATGGTGCCATTAGAGTATCACCACTTCATTGCCATGATACTTCTGATATTGATGATTTCCTACGCATAACAGCAGAAATAGCAGAAACTTTCAGTCAAAAAAAATAAGATAAGGGTGGGTTAAATATGAATAAACTTAAAAACATTGCTCTTTGGAAAAAGATTCTTGTTGGTATTACTATAGGGTTGATAATCGGATTTTTATCTCCGAATGCAGCCGAATTCATCTCTCCTTTAGGTGATATTTTCCTAAGAATGTTGAAAATGCTTATTGTTCCTTTAGTATTTTTTAGCATCACAAGTGGAATATGTAAAATGGGCGATGTTAAGCAGTTACGTACCGTAGGATCGCGTTATGTTTTGTGGATTGTAGGATCAGCTGTAATATCAGCCACTGTTGGTGTAATTATTGCACTTATCTTTCAACCGGGACGTGGTACAACAGAATTTTTAGCAACTATGGAAGCAGGAAGCGAAGTATCCTATAGCTTTATTGACAATGTAATTAAGTGGTTCCCAACAAACATTGTAGAATCTGCCGTTAATGCAGATATGCTACAAATTATCGTATTTTGCATGTTCCTTGGTATCGCTCTTCTTACACTTGGTGATAAGGTGAGTGGCCTTGTAAAACTTATCGATCAAGACAGCGAAGTAATGTTAAAGATAACAGAGTTTATTATGGAATTCTCCCCTATCGGGATTATGTCTCTTATTGCAACAATGGTTTCTACTGTAAGTGGAGCTATGATGAAAGAAATTATGATCTTTTTAGTTCTTGATATTGTTTCCGCTGTTGTAATACTATTTATTGTTTACCCATTGGCTATAAAGTTTATTGCTAAAATCAATCCAATAAAGTTTATGAAAAAAATTGCTCCAGCCATGCTTGTAGCTATTTCTACTACATCTTCAGCGGCGACACTTCCAGTTTCAATCAAAACTGCTGATGAAGAATTAGGAATTCCTGAGAATGTTTATGGCTTTGCACTTCCACTTGGTAATACCTGTGGTATGAGTGGATTCGCATTATTCATTGGAATGTGCTGTATTTTTGCATCTAACTTATATGGCTTTGACATTACTTTTGCTGGAATTGTTCAATTCATCTTCCTAGGCATGATTCTTTCTATCGGAGCAGCAGGAGTAAAAGGTGCTGGTGTTGTTATGTCAACTGTTTTATTAGAAACCTTAGGTATGCCTCTTACTCTTATACCTATTCTAGCTGCTGTTTGGCCTATAATTGACCCTGCACATACTGTTCTTAATAACGTGGGAGACCTATGTGGAACTACTATTGTTGCTAAGCGCTTAGGTCTTATGGATATGGATGTTTATAATAAGTAAAAGAAAACTCATATAATAGAAATTAGTGATATACTCTAACATGCTCCTCTTATAGTAAGACAGTCCAAATAAAAAACTGTTTATTATAGGGGGAGCATATTTTTTATGGATATTTACTGACCAGTCTAGTTGATCTTTTTAGGCTGTTATAAACAATGGCATAGATTAATAAACTGATGAATAAAGTATATTATATTAAGAATCATTGATCAGGGGGCGTAGATGTGTCAGGCGAAAATTTTATTTTAAAAGATAAAAATTACTTAATCTTAGGAATATTTATTTCTATCATTATTTCGTTTCAATATTGGTACTTTGCCCAATTGACAAGTCAAAATCAAGAATTAATAAATTTAAATATGGAAGTACTTTCTAGCTATAAAGAATTAATAGATACCCAGTTAACATATAAGGAAGATGTCCACTATATGAAACTTACGGTGGAAAACTTAGAAAAACAGAATGTAGAATTAATGAAAGAAGCAGAAAAACTAAATGAACTTTTTTTCGGCCAAATGTACTAAAGATGGACAATGCTAATAAAAAAACTGTGTATTTAACCTTTGATGATGGACCTAGCACCAATACAGCTAAAATACTAGATATTTTAAGTGAATATAATATTAAGGCAACATTCTTTGTCATCGGTAAATCTGGAGACTTTGAAAAAAGTTTGTATAAAAGGATTATAGATGAAGGTCATGCTTTGGGAAATCACACATACTCCCATAACTATAAAAATATCTATTCCTCAGAAGAAAATTTTCTACAAGATTTCAAA
>JAEWHG010000153.1 GCA_023387935.1 Bacillota bacterium | reverse complement strand
TATCACTCTTTACTGAATAAAGTTATTCATGTTTGTATATAATTTTAGTGTAAAGTCAATAATTACAGATAAAAGCCATGGTCCGAAAATTACTAGAGACCCCATAATCACAACTATTTTAGGAATAAAAGATAAGGTAGCTTCTTGAATTTGTGTTGCAGCTTGGAAAATACTAACAGCTAATCCTACTATTAAACCAAGAATTAGCATCGGCGCTGATAAAAGCAAAATATTTAGCATTGCTTGTTGACCTAATTCAACAATCATCGATTCGTTCATTTAGTCACCTCTATTTAAAACTTAGTAATAAGGATTGAATTAGAACATTCCAACCATCTACCATTACAAATAACAGAAGCTTAAAAGGCAGTGAAATCATTGCTGGGGGTAACATCATCATACCCATTGACATTAATGTACTTGCAACGACCATATCCAACACTATAAAAGGAATGAATAATATAAATCCCATTTGGAATGCAGTTTTCAACTCACTAATAATAAAAGATGGAATTAGTGTAGTTGAAGGAATATCTTCTAATTGTATATCTTCTGTTACTTCCATACCACTTGCTTCTATAAATAAAGCTAAATCCTTTTCTCTAGTTTGCCTAAACATAAATTGTCTTAAAGGCTCCATGGCATTTTCAATTGCCACTTCTTGGGTGATCTCTTCATTTAAATATGGCTGTAACGCATTTTGATTTACCTCACTAGCTATAGGAGCCATAATAAAAAAAGTTAAAAACAAAGCCAACCCTATTAAAACCTGAGTTGGAGGAGTTTGTTGTGTAGCAATTGCATTCCTTAAAAAAGATAACACAATTATAATCCTTGTAAAACTTGTAACCATTATTAAAATTGAAGGTGCTAATGATAATATGGTTAATAAGCTCAAAAGTTGTAAAGAACCGACTGCTTCCTCTGCATTGTTGGCTCCATCTATGGATAATTGTATATTTGGTGTGCCAAAACTAGGTTGTGCAAATGTACTATATGATCCTAATAATAAAAAACATATTACCATTAGGGTTACACCTACAACTTTTTTGTTTTTTATATTGATTACATGCTTTAACTTTTCATTTAGTTTCATCATTGTTTTCACTACCATTCTAACTGTATCTTTTATTAATATACATAATTTAACTATTTTTTCTTTAATAAGTTACTTTTAAAAAAGTTACCCATATTCTCTTTAATATCCAGTGAGTTCTCTTTATTTAATGAAATAAAGTCCCAATCAGATTCATCAATTTTATCTAATACTTCTATTACTTTTCCTTGTATAGCTATAATATATATTTTTTTATTTACTTTTAAAACAGTAATGCTCGTATTAAAATCTATCATAGTTCTTTCCAAAACCTGAGTATATCGCCCATCCATCAGCTTTTTTGTTTTTTTGCCTACTATAATCGTCATATAATAGGCAAAAATAACTATTGCAATTGTAACTAGTAATAAAAAAAATCCGGTTATAATATTGTCCATTTTATCCCAAAACTTTTTTTACTGCTTCTATAACACGATCGGCCTGAAAAGGTTTAACTATAAAATCCTTTGCGCCTGCCTGAATAGCTTCAATAACCATTGCCTGTTGCCCCATAGCAGAACACATTATTATTTTAGCATTTGGATCTATTTTTTTTATTTCCTTTACAGCTTGTATACCATCAATTTCAGGCATTGTAATATCCATGATTGTAAGATTTGGTTGTAACTCCTTATATTTTTCAATTGCCTTTGCTCCATTTTCAGCTTCACCCATTACATCAAATCCATTTTTTGTAAGTACATCCTTAATCATCATTCTCATAAAAGCCGCATCATCAACAATTAAAATTCCGTTAGCCATTGCATATTTCCTCCTCTTTCATTTAAATAGCATAAAACAAAAAATACAAGTACATGTATATATTAACAATAGTAGATCCATTACGTCAATTTAATAATGTAAAATCATGAAAGTTACTCGTAAATCTTGGAAAGATGTTTTCCAGGGTTTACTATATCCGTAACTCTAATACCGTAGTTTTCATCTATAACTACGACTTCTCCATTTGCCACATATTGTCCATTCACTAAAATATCTAAAGGCTCACCTACCAGCTTATCCAACTCTATGATAGTTCCAGGACTGAACTCTAATATTTCACTAATTTTCTTAACTGTTCTACCTAACTCAACAGTTATTTTCAATGGTACATCCTGAATAAGTGAAATATTTTCAGGTACAGAGCCTTTAATAGATGGTTCATCGAAAGATTGAAATTGTACTGGTCTTATATTAACTTTTTCATCAGGAATATTTTGAGCTGGCCTTTGAGCATTATTATAGCTATTTGCTTCAGCAGAATATGTACTCTCATTTCTATTTATTGAAGATACCTCAACTGCTTTTTTGTTAACTGGTATATTATTGCTTTTAGGCTCTGAATGTACTTTAGCAGTCTCAGATTTCATTGTGTTAAATAAACCATCTACAATCTCCTTAGCAAAATCAATAGGCATGAGTTGCATTATTTCACTATCTATTAAATCACCAATTATCATACGAAAAGATATCTGCACTAAGGATTCTGAATGATTATCAAAAAGCTCTAATAGGTTATCTGTGGACAAATTCAATAAGAAAGCATCTGGTGGATTTATATCTATTTTTTTACTAAAAATTTCTGATAATGATGTGGAAGATGAACCAACCATTTGATTCATGGCTTCACTAATAGCACTTAAATGTAGGTCTGTTAATTCGCCTTTTCCTACATTTCCATTTCCCCCCATCATTAGATCTGTGATAATATTAACATCTTCTTCTTTTAATATAAGTAAATTAGTACCTTCTAGCCCTTCCTTATATTTAACATCAACAGCCACATAAGGCAATGGATATTCGTTTGATAGCTGTTCAAGAGTTAATACCTCAACTCTTGGAGTAGTAATTGTTACTTTTTGACCTAAAAGAGTTGACAGTGTTGTAGCAGCAGTACCCATACTTATATTTCCAATTTCACCTATTGCATCTTTTTCATCTTCTGCAAATGTCACAGTATTCTTATTTTCCTTAGATGTATCTGAACCACTTAGTAGGGCATCTATTTCTTCTTGAGATAACATATCACTCATATAGTTCATCTCCTTTCTCTTCTACTCTAGTAATTTTAACAGCAAGTTTGTTTTTGATAGTGCCTGGAGCCCCAAAATATTTATGCTTGTTTCCAACCTTAATTTCTAGTTCTCTGTTTGGATTCGTATCTAATGCAATGACATCTCCTATTTGTAGTTCTAAAAAATCCTTTACAGTTATATATGTATGTCCAATTTCAACGTTTATTGGAATAGAACTGTTGGTTAATCTTTTCTCTAAAACATTCTTATCTTTATCAGTTGCTTGTTTATTCACAGTAGAAAACCAAAATTTTGTACTTAATTTTGGAAGAACTGGTTCTAATACAATGTGCGGAATACAAATATTTAAATATCCTTGAATGTCTCCAATTTTTAAATGTAATGTTATTAGTGCAGTAGTTTCATTTGGTGAAACTATTTGAGCAAACTGAGAGTTCGTTTCTATTTTATCTAATTTAGGCTGAATTTCAATTACATTTTCCCACGGATCTATTAGTAGACTCGTTATCTGCTTAATAATTTTTCTAATCAAGGTTAATTCTATTTCAGTAAAGGAACGATTATCTTCTAATGCTTTGCCTTGTCCTCCCAGTATTCTATCAATTAGAGCAAAAGCTATTGTAGACGACATATCTATTATTATTTGACCCTCTAATGGATAGAAATCTATTATTGATAGAACAGCTGGATTAACAATTGAGTTGCTAAATTCATAGTATGATAACTCTTCAACACTTATAACCTCTGTATGAATATAGGTACGAAGATAGCCAGATAGAAAAGTATTCAGTGTTCTTGTAAAGTTTTCATGTATAATTTGCAATGTTTTCAATTGATCTTTAGCTAATTTTTTGGGACTCTTGAAATCATATTTTTTTACATTTTTTTCTGTTTTGTATTCTTTTATTTCTTCTGCATCAACTTCACCAGTGTTTAAGGCATTAAGCAATGCATCAATTTCGTTTTGTGATAAAATATCTGACATTTCTTCACCTCCTATTACTGAATTATGTAATCAACAAAATATACATTTGTAATCTTATCTGAATTCATAATGTTGGACACTACTTTAATGATTTCATTTTTTAGTTCTAATTGACCTTCAGGCGGTAGTATATCTTCAGCTTTTTTACCTATCAATGTAGAAATAATACTATCCCTAAGCACAACATTTTTTTCTGCAAATTTCGTTAACAATGTTTCGTCCGTTGTTTCTATTACTATAGACCCTTTAAAATAACTTCTAGGGCTTCCTAAATTAGTAGAAAATTCACCCATATCATATTCATAAGTTTTATATGTAATTGCTACCTGCTGAGTTTGTCTACTACTGGTAAAATAAAATATAACTCCGAAAACCAGTGCTGATGCAATAAACCCTATTAATACATAAGTAATTATTTTTTTTGTATCCATAATCTTCCCCCATCTTCATATTATTAAGACTCTGGAATAATGTATTCAGATCTTAATATTACAATATCCACTCTTCTATTTTTAGACTTATTTTCGGCAGTATCATTAGGTACAATTGGACGATATTCCCCATAACCAGATATTGAAAAACGCTCTGGAGCTAAATCTATATCCTCTATAAAATATCTAACTACATTAGATGCTCTCCCAGCGGATAGCTCCCAGTTAGTTGGATATATGGAACTTCGATTAACCTTAACTGTATCAGTATGTCCTTCCACACGAATAGACTTACTTATAAACTCTGGACTTTGCAAAAATATAGCAATATCACTTAAAATTTCTTTAGACTTTGGCTTTAGTTCTGCTTTTCCTGGGTCAAATAGTACATTGTCCTGAAAACGAAGCATCAGCCCCTCATTTTCTTGTGATACCAATACATCGGACTCTAAATCATAACTTTCTAAATAAGTTTCAACAACCTCTTCAAGCTTTCTAAAGTCCTCTAATTCTTGTCTTTGATCCGTAGTCAATTCGTCCTTCATAGCCTCTGTTATAAAATTATCTGTTGTAATTGAAGTACCAGATTCCAATATTCCTAGAGAGCCTTGGAAAGATTGGATCATTGACTGAAATTTTTGAGCGTCTACAGTAGAAAAAGAAAAAAGCAAAACGAAAAAGCAAAGTAATAAGGTAACCATATCACCATAGGTAGTCATCCATAATGGTGCGCCAGCCTGCGGCTCTTCCTGTCTTGATCTTTTTCTTGCCATTATGCCTTCACACCTTCCTGCTTCGCATTATAATTTTCTCTAGCTTTTGGTGGTAAGAAAGCTTTTAGCTTTTCTTCTATAATTCTTGGGTTTTCGCCTGCTTGTATAGAAAGAAGTCCTTCTACCATTATTTCTTTTCTTAAAATCTCTTCCCTACTTTTTAGCTTAAGCTTATTGGCAATAGGAAGAAATACCAAGTTTGCTAATAATGATCCATAGAACGTAGTTATAAGTGCAACAGCCATACTCGGTCCTATAGCGCTTGGATCATCCAGTTTTTTAAGCATATTTATAAGTCCAATAAGCGTACCAATCATACCGAAAGCCGGTGCGTAAGAGCCCATGGTTTCAAATATACCTTGGCCATTTCTATGTCTTTCCTCAATAAAAGATAATTCTGTTTCTAGAAGATTTCTAACAAGTTCTGGATCTGTTCCATCAACAATTAACATAGCACCTTTTTTTAAGAAAGGCTCATCTATTTGCTCAGAAGCTTCTTCTAGAGCTAACAGGCCTTCCTTTCTTGCGATATTCGCAAGGGTGTTAATCTGTCCAATTATTTCATTAGGATCTTCTTCCTTGTTTTTAAAAGCTTTAGCAGCAATTTTAACTGCATCAAGTACACCTCTTAAAGGATAAGCCACTAATGTAGATGCTACGGTTCCACCAAATACAATTAAAACGGATGCTAAGTCAAAAAAATCTTTTAATGAACCATCAGTCAATATCCCACCAATAACAAACCCCAATCCAATAACTATACCAAGTATTGTTGCTATATCCACTTCTACACCTCACTTCTTTATTCATACACTTTGTTAGTAAAGCTTTACTACATCTATATCATTAATGAATATTTTTCTTTTATATTCAATAATTTTCTTTATTACCTCTTCACCAGTTTCCACAACAATCATCTTATGTCCATTCGTAAGTGTAATAATAGTATCTGGAGTTTCCTCTATAGTTTCTATTAAATCCACGTTTAAAATAAATTCTTTTCTGTTCATTCTCGTTAAATAAATCATAGTACCATCCTTTCCCTCCTTCACCAAGCTAGTGAAGGAGGTGGATTTTTTGTTTTACTATCTCTTTATATTTACAATTTCTTGTAACATTTCATCACTGGTTGTTATTATTCTTGAGTTGGCTTGGAACCCTCTTTGTGTAACGATCATATCTGTAAACTCTCTAGATAGGTCTACGTTGGACATTTCTAGTGCTCCAGGTTGTAAATTTGCAAATCCTCCTGTGCCTGGAGAACCCATTATAGCTTCTCCAGAGTTAGAAGTTTCTCTATACATATTAGATCCTGTTTTAAGTAAACCAGCAGGGTTCTTAAAGTTTGCAAGTCTAACTTGACCTAATAACTTAACATCACCATTGCTGAATACTCCTTCAATTTCTCCATTAGCTGATATTGTAAAGTCCTCTAACTTTCCACTTGCGTATCCGTCTATTTTAAGGGCAGCTGCATCTGAATCTTTGGAGTAGCTCTTAAGGCTGTTAAAATCTAGTTTTATGTTTAAAGCTTCAGCCCCTTTGAAGGTTCCTGTTCCTCCAAATACAGGCGGATCGTTTGGATTTGTACCATCACTTATAGTTATGGATGAGGATGGCAAAGGGTTATCTGCATCATATATAATGGTACCATCAGTGTTACACAACTCCCCAGCTGAATTAAAGTAAAGCTTAATTGTTTTTGGTGAACCTGCAGATGTATCCACTTCACCAACTTTAGAAACATAAGCTGTAAACTCTCTAATGGATGCGGCATTAGTACCAGTACCATTACCAGTTCTTTCGAAAGTCATTTCAATGTTATGTGCATTACCCAAAGTATCATGCACCTTCATTACTGATTGAAATTTTCCTCCTGGAATTGCAGGAGGACCAACAACAGGTGCTGCAAGATTACTATCAATATTCCCTTCAAATATAGCTTTTTCAGTTGCCTTTGGAGGGCTGGTTAATGATTTAGAAATTTTAAGACCAGTTAGACTTTCGGTAAGCACTCCATTTTCATCGGCTTGGTAGCCAAGTACATAATATCCGTCAGGTGTTACAAGATTACCATCTGTATCTAGACCAAAATTTCCTGCTCTTGTATAGTTTTTATTCGCACCACCTGATGTATCTGAAACCATGAAGAATCCATCTCCATTGATCATAAGGTCTGTATTATATCCTGTTGTCTCCACTGAACCTCTCATGTGGAAAGTATCCATTGAACTTACGCCTACCCCTAGACCTACTTGTTGTGGATTTGTTCCACCACGGCCGCCTTCCTGCGGTCTACCTGCACCTCTTAGTGTCTGGCTGAATACTTCTTGAAAAGTTACTCTAGACCCTTTAAAACCTACTGTATTAACGTTGGCAATATTGTTACCAATTACGTCCATCTTTAATTGGTGAGCCTTTAAACTTGATACTGCTGAATACATTGAACGCATCATAATTAATCTTCCTCCTTTTATTGGTGCTCATTTCTTCTTTCATTCAGAAATGGGAGGCCTCCCACAAGGGGTCCAGCCTACGCGAATATTGCACCGTCTATATTAGTAAATACATTGTCCTTTAGTTGTTTATCCGTTGCAGCCGTTATTACTGTTCTGTTTGGCACACTGGCAATAAAAGCTTTATTATCCATTATAATTAAAGTCTCTTTTATTCCCTTTGTAGCTGCCTTGGTAATAGCAGTATTAAGCTTTTCTACTTCCTGATTCGTTAATTCTATATTTCTTTCTTGTAATCTCTCTAAAGCATGTTTTGAAAATACAACCTTTTGATTTTTATGTATTTCTTTTTTTAGCAATGTTTCAAATGCAGTTTTTTGGTTATTTATAGCATCTGTATTTCTAACTTGATTTTGATTCTGATTAATACGGATTGGATTTACTCTAATTGGATACAATCCACTTCCCTCCTTTAGGAGTCTTATACCTACACTTACCCTTCGTCATAACCTTTGCTACTGC
>JAEWHG010000036.1 GCA_023387935.1 Bacillota bacterium | reverse complement strand
ACAGTATTTTTAAATTTCCTAGGCACTATATAATAAATCAAGAGTATAGTTGGTAGAAAATAAAACAAAAAAAATATACTGCTAAACACCATATTTATCATTCCTTTTGTTTCTATATTTTGTGTTGTTTTATATAAAAAGCTTCTAGTGAAGCTTTTTTTGAAACTTATTTACGGAAAGTTCTTTTCTATTTAAAACATTAAAGGAGAACTTTCCTATTCCTTATAAAAAAAAGCATCTAAGATGCTTTTTTATAAACCTGTAACCTTTATCTATTACATGATCTCAACGAATTATTATATTTTTAATAAAAATATCTATTTAAAAAATCCATTGAATACTTCTTGTACTTTATTTGTATCTTCATAAATAGCAAATATAATATATTCACCTTTTACTTCTAATAAATAGTTCTTAGCATTTTCATATTGGTCTGGTAAATATGTTTCAAAAGATTTTTGTATGTTTTCTGCTCTCTTTTCTATGCTTTCTTTAACTTCATCAATTTTTTCTATATCTTTAACCTTAATTATAGAAAGTTCAGTGGACTTAACATTCATCATTGGTACATTAAATGTATATTCTTCTAAATCATTTACATCAATACCATATAAATTCTTTATTTCTTCATCTCCTATATTCATAAGTGCAGGCCATTCCATATCACTTTGAATTTTTTCAGCAATCTCTTCTACAGAAGCGCTCGCCTCTACTTCTGATCCCTCATCTACTTTTTTAGATGTGCACCCTATTAATGTTACCAATGCTAACACGAATACGCCTAAAATTATTAACTTTTTTTTCATTTTATATTTCCTCCTTATTTTAAGTTTATACATATATTTTGACGTGAGTTTTTTTAAAATGTTCCATATGAAAAAAACGAACAAAAGACTTCATTAATTGAGTCCCTGTTCGTCATAAACTATTCATTGTTTTTAAATACCTACTATATATTTGGAGTTTCTACTTTTTCTTTGTATATCTCATTTTGTAGCTTATCCTTAAGACCTAGAGGATTATTCATAATAGATTTTGCTCTAAAGAATATACTTCCTTTAACTTCTGCAAATCCTCGATTATATTCTATTTGATTTGAAATTTCAAGGGGATTTCCCCAAGGCGTACTTCCCTCTTCTACTTTATAGGCTGCATGTCCAATATATAAGTGAGTTTTCTTATTTTTCACCACATTTGCCCACCACTGAACTAACTCTGTATATTCAGCTCTATCATAACCAATATACCAATATAGTTGAGGAGCAATATAGTCTAACCATCCATTTTCAACCCAATATTTAGTATCTGCATACAAACTATCATAGCTTGTAACACCGCCTCTTGTGTCTGATCCTTTAGGATCATCTGCTTTATTGCGCCATATACCAAACGGACTTACACCAAATACAACATCACTTTTTTCATTTCTAATAGATTCATATAGATTTTTTATAAAATCATTAATATTATTCCTTCTCCACTCTTCTTTTGTTTCATTAGAGGTTCTTTTATGTACTTTATATAAATCCTCATCAGGAAAATCTACATTTTTTTCTGGATATGGATAAAAATAATCATCTAAATGTACACCATCAATATTATAGTTTTTTACAACCTCTAATATACTATCTATTACAAATTGTCTAACCTCTGGTACACCAGGATTATAAAAAAGCTTTCCTCCATAAGACACTACCCAATCTGGATTTTTTCTAGCTGGATGATCTTCAATTAAGGTTTCCAAATCCCCTTTTACACTCACTCTATAAGGATTGAACCAAGCGTGGAACTCCATATTTCGTTTATGAGTTTCCTCTATCATGAAATCTAGCGGATTATATCCTGGATCCTGACCTTGAACTCCTGTTAAATACTCAGACCAGGGTCCATATTTAGATGGATAAAAACTATCAGCGCTAGGCTTGATCTGTACTATTACAGAGTTTAAGCCTGCCATTTGAAGCCCATCTAATAATGATATAAATTCTTGTTTTTGGTCTTCAACAGACAATCCTTTTTTTGAAGGCCAATCTAAATTATAAACAGTCGATATCCAAGTAGCTCTAAATTCTCTATTTACATTTTCTACACCTGCATTAATTTCATCAAGATTCTTATCTTCATTAGTTGAGATGATACCATCTTTATCCTTTACGTCTAGAGAATCTTCCCTTTCTTCCTGGGTAGTTTCTTCTTTACCTTCAATAGAAGTATTTTCCTCTAGCATATCTGACTGATCCGTATTCACATTGTTCCTATTATTTAAATCATCTGTAGCCGCCTGAACCTCAATTGGTCTATTGAATAATATGCTATTTATCGGGTAGTAGCTTTGTACTATTAATATAGCCGTAACCCCTATAGCACACACCGTACCTAGTATTTTTTTATTTATATTCAATTTACTACACTCCCCTTTATAAGTTCTTTTTTCATTATATCAATATTTTTACGTATACTTCTACCGATTTTACAATTATATAGAGAAATATATTTTATTTTTGGTTTTTTTACCTAAATCTGGGTATGTATTATAAAACTATATTGTTTTTTATATTAATAGAGAGGAGTTTGTTGTTATATGCATAAGGATGAATTAAACATTATTAAACAAGCTATTTTAAATGAAATTGAAGGTTATGAGTTTTATAATATGGCTGCAAATCAAGCAGGTACTGAAGAAAGCAAAGAAGCTTTTAAGGAGTTAGCTAATGAAGAATTAAAGCATGCGGATTATTTAAAGCAGCTTTTCGACAAAATTAAAACGAGCCAGGATGATGACTTTGAACTATCCTTTTTATCAGACCCACCATCTCCAAATATTTATAATTGGAAAAAGATGAATAAGAAATATACTAGTCTTGCCATATCCGTATTTGGCATAGGAATACAGATGGAAAAAGCATCTATAGATTTCTATGAAGATGCTAAGAAAAGCACCAATTTTGAAGAAGCTAAAAAGCTTTTTGATATTTTAATCAAATGGGAAAAGGTTCATTTAGACCAATTTACTGAACAATACAATATATATAAAGAAGAATGGTGGAATGATCAAGAATTTGCACCGTTTTAATAGCTAAAGATATCTTAGTTATATTCTATTACTACAATGCATTCCATATATTTAAGGGGGATTGCTATGCCTAAAGATCTTATTGATGATCGATACAGTAAAAAATATACAATATCAAATGAAAATTTATTGAAGCTACATAAGACTCTTTTTGATAACGCATATGATATAATACTGTATCTTTCGGAACACGGAAATATACTAACCGCCAATAAAATGGCTATAAAAAAATATGGATATACATATGATGAGCTAATTTCTAAGAATATACAAGATCTTAGGCATTTTACTATGGACCTTAATTATATAGCTCAAATGGCTTTATCTGAATATGAAGGTTTAGTTTTCGAGGGAGTCCATGTTAGAAAAGATGGCACTACATTTCCTGTTGAGGTAAGCTCAAAAACAATAGAATTTAACAATGATAAATTTAGAATACATATTATTAGAGATACTACAGATAGAAAAAAACTAGAAAATAGGACTCTTTATCTTGCTAACTATGATACATTAACTAATATTGCAAATAGAGCTAATATTATATCACAGCTAGATCAGGCAATTGAAAAATACAAATTTGATGATGAAGATCTTGCTTTTATGATTTTTGATATCGATAAGTTTAAAATAATTAATGACACATTTGGCCATCCTATAGGGGACAAGGTTTTGCAGTATGTAGCAAGCTCGGTTAAGGGATTGCTAAGAATTGATGATTCCATTGCCAGATTTGGCGGAGATGAGTTTGTTATTATACTGCGGAATGTAAAAAATAAT
>JAEWHG010000001.1 GCA_023387935.1 Bacillota bacterium | reverse complement strand
TTTCAACTACTTCTTTTTTATGATCATCCTCAAGAAAAATAGCTCTCTTAATAGCTCCCATCGTGGACTTTTCTCTCTTAGCTGATTTTCCCCCTAATACCTTGTTTCCTCTTATTAAGAGTCCATCATCAATTATATACTCAATATTTTTTTCTTTTGCTACACCAATAGCTCTAAAACTTTTTCCTGTACCACTAGAACCTACAAGCACAAAGACCTCCATTTTTCTCACTCCTTTATTAGATCACCATAAACTCTATTGAATATTTAGTTTAGTCCATACCTAAAGTAATTAAACTACAATCTAAATTTGTATCTTATTTTTATAATATCATATTATTTATCCTCTATAATAAAATTAATACCTTCATATTATTTTTCTGCATTTTGCAATAGAATGAAATACTAAAGATTTAGAGTGAAAATCATTATATATTAATGCTTTTTATAAAAAAATCTAATTTCCTTATTGATTGTACACTTTTTATATTGCTATAATACAGATAGAAGATTTATTAAAAATAATTTAAATATAGGAGGAATTACAATGGCTTATAAAATTTCTGAAGAATGTATTAGCTGTGGAGCTTGTGAACCTGAATGTCCAGTAAGTGTTATTTCAGCTGGAGATACACAATATGTAATTGATGCAGATGGATGTATTGAGTGCGGTGCTTGCGCTAACGTTTGTCCAGTAGATGCTCCAAAACCAGAATAGTATATACATACTAGTGCATATTAAAGGTTAGATTATTCTAACCTTTTTTTATTATATAATTATATAGATAAACAAGTTCTATAATAATTTATGAACTTCAATTAAATAGCATCATATCAATTTTAGGAGGGTTTCTATGACAAAGTATTTCAAAAATAAAACCTTAATGACTCTAATCTCAGTCCTATCTTTATCTTTGATATTAGTAGGCTGCATAGAAAAAAAAGTAAATGCTGATGATCTCATACATAAATCCATTGAAACAATGAAAGCCTTAGATAGCTATACATCAAGTGTTTATGTTACATTTGCTACATCAGAAGATGGAAGCAGTAAAGTAAATATGAACGCTCTAATAGATTGTCATAAGGAACCTTTTGCTTACTCAAATGTGCAACAAATAATTGCTAATAGTGGTAGTACTGGTACCCCCGATAGTAACCCTAATAATCTTATACTTACAATGATATTGAAAGATGGCGTTCTATATACAAATAACTCTGTTACAGGATTATGGTCTGAAGAAACAGAGCCTAATTTAATTAAGGAAGTTACGGATAACGGAGATTTTTTTCAAAACTTTGCTGCTGACCAGTTTACAGATTTAGAAATGGTATCCGTAAGTAAAAACAAGGCTACTATTAAAGCTAGATCTACTAATTCAGATTTTCTTAAAAGTTTGCTAAATTCTTTCTCTACAGAAGTCACTGGAAACGTAGAAATGATTATTGACATAGAAACAAAATATATAGAGTCTTTCACATACTATCCAGAAATAGATGGCTCATCAAGTGAAAATAATAAAATTACAATAAAAACTACTGACTTTAATAATGCTACAGAGGTTCAAGTCCCTAAAGAGGCGTTATAAAAATAATACTTATAAATATTCCCACAATAAGAAACAGAGAAAAAAAGTAGAAGATCTATTCTTCTACTTTTTTTCTCTGTTTAACATTTCCAGCTTTACAAGAAATTTTAGTATTGCCTTTTCTTCATTAAATGTACAATCATTAAGTACAGAAAAAAGCATCTGTTTTTCCTTAACTAAAATTTCTTCAAATATTTTTTCACCCTTATCCGTCAATTGTAATAAATATGCCCTTTTATCATCACAGCACTTACTTTTAAATATATAATCCTGAGCAATTAATCTGTTAATCATTGTCTTGAAGGTATTTCTATCTAAATTTAAGGATTCCATAACTTCAAACATTTTCTTTCCTTGTTCCTTACCTATTCTCTTTAGAATCAAAACATCTGTAATAGATAAATTATATCCTATCCCATTAATACCCCTTTTATCTATTGCTATAATTTCTGTAACTAGTTTTTGTAAATATTCATGTATTTGAACATAATAGTTTCTCATAGAATTCACTCTACTTATTATCTTCTACTTCTCTTTCATTCAGAAGATATGATAATGTAAATAAACTTTCATTAAGATGAACATTTTCTACAATAATGCTATCAGGTACTTTCAAATCTATAGGAGAAAAGTTCCAAATTCCCCTAACATTTTCTGTATTGAGTTTATCTACAACACTTTGAGCAACTTCCTTCGGTGTAGATACAACAGCAATATCTATCTTATGATCCATTGTAAATTGCTCTAATTCATCAATATCTCTAAACGGAATATCTCTAATTTTCATTCCCACTAATTTAGGGTTAACATCGAATAGTGCTATTAACTCAAAGCCAGACCTTTCAAAATTAGTATAATTAGCAATAGCCTGCCCTAAATTACCAGCACCAATAATAATTAATTTGTAGGTTTTATCTAATCCCAAAATTTTACCAATTTCATTATATAATTCTTCAACATTATATCCATAGCCTTGTTGTCCAAAACCACCAAAGCAATTTAAATCTTGGCGTATTTGAGATGCTGTAAAACCAATTAACTTGCTTAATTCCTTTGATGAAATTCTATATACCTCTTTGTCTAGTAATTCTTTTAAATACCTATGGTATTTGGGTAATCTTCTGATTACGGCCATTGATATATTCGCAATGCTTTTATTGTTCAATTGCATCCACTCCCATCTTCAAGTATTTTTATTATAATATATTACGGACAAATTATGCTTATTAAATAAACTAGATACTATGGTATGATATTAAATAAACAAATTTCTGTACATTAACGTACCCTCTTTAACAACGTGTGAAACCTATAAATATTAATATAAAGATATTTTTAATATACCCACTTATATACAAACCTTTAATTTAAAAATTATATCAATATTTTTTTCTAGTGTCAACGTATCTTTGTCATAATCTTATCATATTATTATGCAATTTGCATCTTATAATGTATATCTTTAAATAAATTGTTTTTTTTGTTAAAATATACAAAGACTCACTTTATAACTTGTTTTAAAGAAGTCTTTATTTACCAATGTAAAATTTCTGGGAGGAAAATACATGATTATTTTATCTTGCAATAATATATGCAAATCCTTTGGTATCGATGTGATTCTTAATAATATTAGCTTTAGTATAAATAAAGGTGAAAAAGTTGGCCTTGTTGGAGTTAATGGTGCTGGCAAGTCCACTCTTTTTAAGATTCTAACCAATCAATTGACATATGATACAGGAGAATTATTTATTTCTAAATCTACCACGATCGGTCATCTAGAACAAAATACGCTATTAAATGAAAAATCCACGATTATGGAAGAATGTCTCAATGTATTTCAAGATTTAATCCATATGGAGCAAAGCTTACGAGATTTAGAAATAAGAATTGCTAGCTTAAGCAGTAACAATGAACAATCTAAAGATATGGAAGAAGCTATGCACAAGTACTCATTATTACTTGAAGAGTTCAATGAAAAAAATGGCTATGGATTCCGTAGTGAAATAAAAGGTGTTTTAAAAGGTCTTGGATTTATAGAGGAAGAGTTTAATCAGCCAATCTATCAGTTAAGTGGTGGACAAAAAACTCGAGTAGCCTTGTCAAAGCTTTTACTTACTCATCCTGACCTACTACTATTGGATGAGCCTACGAATCACTTGGATATTGAGGCTGTAGAATGGTTAGAGGGCTTTTTAAGAGATTATGACGGAACTTTATTAATGATATCTCATGACCGCTATTTCCTAGATCAGATGGTGAATAGAGTCTTCGAAATTGAAAACACCACGCTCACTAGCTATAACGGTAACTTTTCAACATTTATGGAAAAAAAGCGAATTATAATAGAACAACAACTAAAGGAATATATTGAGCAACAAAAAGAGCTCGATCGGCAAAAGGATATCGTTAGAAGGCTTAGACAGCATGGAACGGAAAAGTTGATGAATAGAGCAAAAAGCCGTGAAAAACAGCTGGAAAAAATAGAACATAAGGATGCTCCTCAAATATATAGAAGTAAAGCTTTTATCCGTTTTGAAACTCAAGTAAAAAGCGGAAATGATGTTCTATCAGTTGAGAATATTAGTAAAAGCTTCGATGATAACATGTTATTTAAAAACGTTTCCTTCGATATATACAAAGGAGAGAAAGTAGCTTTAATCGGTCCTAATGGAATAGGTAAATCTACATTATTTAAAATAATACTGAATGAGCTTAAAGCCAACAGTGGAAATATCCGTTTAGGGCACAATGTATTCACTGGGTATTACGATCAAGAACAGAAAAATCTTAATTATAATAAGACTGCCTTAGATGAAATTTGGGATGACCATGTTAATTTAAATCAAACAGAAGTTAGAAGCCTTCTTGGTTCTTTTCTTTTTAGAGGCGATGATGTTTTCAAAATGATAGAATCATTAAGTGGCGGTGAAAAAGGACGACTTTCTCTCCTTAAACTTATTTTATCTAAATCTAATCTACTCCTACTAGACGAACCTACCAATCATTTAGATATTGACTCTAAGGAAGTATTAGAAGAAGCATTGATCAATTATGATGGCACTATACTTGTTATATCCCATGATCGTTACTTTCTAAACAGGGTCGCTACTAAAATCATAGAACTTAACCCAAATGGTAACGACACCTACCTTGGGAATTATGATTACTATAGTCAAAAGAAAAAAGAAAAACTCTATATGAATGCACCAGAGGAAAAAGAAGAAAAGACCAAAACGAAGCTAAAAGAAGAAAAACGAAAAGAAAGAGAAGAACGAGAAAATTTAAGAGCGATCTCAAAAAAACAAAATAAGCTCGAAACGGAAATTTCAGAGCTAGAAGAAAAAATAAATTCCCTAGAGGAATTAATGTGCCAAGAGGAAATATACTCCAACGAGGAAAAAATTAAAGAAGTGCATCAACAATCTCAAATACTTAAAGATAAGCTAGATACGCTTTATTCTGAATGGGAAAACATTATAGATAATTAAAGAACTGCGACAATGGACATGTTATTGACCATTGTCGCAGTTTTTATAGAAAGATTTTTTTATAACAAATAGGAAAGTTTTACTTTAATGTTTTCTATAGAAAAGAACTTTCCGTAAATGAGTTTCAAAAAAAGCTTCCTAATAATGCTTCAATAGAAACTTTTTTTATAAAACTGGAATAAATTCGAATCCCTGTGCATATATTTTTAGTAGAGAAAGTTTGTCCACATTTATCCACATTCAATCCACAGAATCCACAGAGTTATGCACATTTTTTTTGAGCATATTAGTATTGTTCACAATCATTACACATTATCCACAATTTTCATCTTATTTGTGGATAAATATGCACACAACTATATGGGGATAAATCTAAAAAAAGCAGACTTATTTTATAGGTCCGCTTTATCCTGTGACTTTTTTGAGTTGATGTAAAAATCAACCTAAACTTGAGGCTTATCTTCTATACATGAGCACTTTAATATCGTTGACCTATTTTTAAGTTCGGTATTGCATTTAAATCTAATCCCGATCTGATACCCCGTATATAATCATAATAGGCAACACAGCCTATCATAGCTGCATTATCAGTGCATAATGTTAATGAAGGATATTTAAAATCTATATTATTCTTATCACATTCAAATTGCAAATGGCTTCTTAATGCAGTATTTGCTGCTACTCCCCCTGCAAGAACAATTCGATTTACTCCTTTATCAAGTGCACATTTTATCGCTTTTTCAGTTAATATTTCAACTACAGACCTTTGAAAGCTAGCAGCAACATCAGATATTGGAATTTCTAAGCCCTTCATCTTCTGTGAATTTATATAGTTTAGTACTGCCGACTTTAAACCACTAAAACTAAAGTCGTAGCTTCCTTCTTCTAGATACGCTTTGGGAAATTGAATAGCATTAGAATTTCCTTCCTTTGCAAGCTTATCTATTATAGGCCCTCCAGGATAGCCTAAGCCTAAGGCTCTTGCCACCTTATCGAAAGCTTCACCTGCTGCATCATCTCTAGTTTTACCTAGCATTTCATATTCTCCATAATCCTTCATATACACTAAATGTGTATGCCCTCCAGAAACTATTAAACATATAAATGGTGGCTCTAGTTCCTTATGCTCAATAAAATTTGCATAAATATGGCC
>JAEWHG010000171.1 GCA_023387935.1 Bacillota bacterium | reverse complement strand
CATATCATCACCGCTTTCACTTCGTTAGTATCTAGCACATCTAAAAGCATATTATTTCCATCTGAATCATACACCCTAAATATGCTGTGTACTTCATTCATAATTCTAACCAATTCATCTTTTGTATCTGCAGTTCCAAATACCCTTAAAACAACTTGATCCAAGGTACCTTTTGAACTTACAGGAATTTCATCTCCTTCAACATGGGCCTCAACTGCATCCAAAACTCCATGAATACTACGCACCTTGTCAAGTCCATGAATTTCACCTATGATTCCTGGCTTTACTAAGAATGTAATATTGAATCCATATCTGCTATGGAGTGGATTAATATATGGCTTTTGTTTATACATTTTTCCAGATAAAGCAAATTGTATCATCATTTCCAGTGGATTATATCCACACAAATCCTCCAATAGGATATATTCAAGGGATCCAGTCAATCTATAACCGATATCATATATAATACATTCATCGTTTTCTACTAAACATTGCATAAACATCATTCCATTTTTTATTCCCACAGAACGAAACATATTCGTTGCATTATTGATCATTTCTTCTTGGTATTTGTTAATAAATATTGATGGAAATGTATAGCCAACAGGAAGTGCAATTACACCTTCCTGGTTGTGTTTTATATGCCGGTTACCAATAGAGGTACACCTTATTTCTCCATCATTAAACAGCCAAAAAATAGTAACTTCTTTACCCTTTATATATCGCTCTACAATAATATCTTTGCTTTGTGAAAATTTCATAGCATGATTGTATGCCTCTTTCAATTCTTCTTTATTGTTACATATGCTTATTCCACGTGCTGCACTACTATCTACTGGTTTTACAAGAACTGGATATTTGATGCATTCATAATCAGAGTCATTGCTATTATTGTTTATATCATATTCCTCAACTACTGGTACATTAAATAACTTACATAAATTTTTATATTTCTTTTTATTTATAAACAAGTTAAACTGCTCTAAAGTGCCATAACATGGCAAGTTCACTCGACTGCATATTTCTGCATAATATGGGAGTGTTGAATCTGTAAACCCTGTTAATACACCATCAATCCCTTCATCATATATTAGTTTTTCCATAGCATCAATGTCTGTGGTGCTCACATCATAGGACTTATCTGCAATTTGCTTTGCGGGGGCTTCTTCTATAGGATACCGATCTGTAACTACTACATAAGCTCCCATTTTCTTGGCTTTTCTGACGATCTCACAACATAATCTTGAACTTCCAAGTATCAATAGTCTTTTGCCTTTAATTTCAGTCATTTTAAATTCCAGCCTCCTCTCCTTGGTTAATTAGGATGAGAATTTTTATACTTAACTTAATCTTTTTTTACATAATATGCTCTGTACATAACTACTGCTACTTAGTAGGAGTACCCGCGCCTATAATACACCATATCTTATGTACCTAATTAAAAGTCGGAACTTTATACGATCCTATATATTATTAAATATAAAAAAATCCCCAAATATGATTTAGGGATTCATAATAAATCAAATATTAATACAACTAACTTTAAAAACCAACTTCTCCCAGTTCTTCTGTAAGCTCTATTATTTCATCAATTATATTTCCTATGTGATCTATTGTATCAAGCAATGGTTTATCTGTTGTTATATCTACACCTGCCATTTTAGCAAGCTCCACTGGTTTTTTAGTTCCACCCGCCTTTAAAACTTCTCTCCAATCATCTATAGCAGGCTGACCTTCTTCTAAAACTCTTTTACTTACCTCTGTGGCTATCGTAAGTCCTGCACTATATGTATACGGATATAACCCCATATAATAGTGTGGCTGTCTCATCCAGGTAAGCTCTGCTCCTTCATTAATTTTAATCGTATCCCCCCAAAATTTTTCAAGCACATCTTTCTTAATAGCACTTAGTGTGGAAGCTTGAACACTTCCACCATCGTCTATTATTTTATATACTTCTCTTTGATAAGCTGCTTCTAATAGATGTGTTACAAAGTTATGATAATAGGTGCGGCTTATCATTGAAGATAAAACCCATCTTTTAAATCTAGGATCATCATTTGTCTTCATGAGATAGTTTGCCATAAGCATTTCATTCATAGTAGATGGAGCTTCTATAAAATATGTTGATGGTCTAGTATCGAATATATTTTGATTTTTTTGTGCTAAATAAAAATGTCCAGCATGCCCCAACTCATGAGCTAATACAAATACTTCCCTCATCTTATCCGTCCAGGATATTAATATAAATGGATGAGCCCCATAAGGACTCGAACAAAATGCACCTGTTGACTTCCCTTTATTTTGAACAAAATCAATCCATCTTTCATCGTAAGCTCTTTCAATCATATGCAAATAATCTTCACCTAAAATTGCTAGCGCTTCATTCATATACTTTTTAGATTCCTCTACGGATATATTCGGTTCATACTCGGGGTCCACTACTAGTTTTAAATCTGCAAATGTCATATCCTCTAATTTATGAACCTTTTGAAGAAGCTTTGCATACTTTCTCATATGTGGCGCTAGCTTTTCTATTATGATATCGATTTGTCTATCATATAAATCTCGATCTACCTTTTGATTAAATAATAGACTATCTATAACAGAGTCAAATCCTCTAAGTGTGGCTAATATTTTTTCTTTTTGTACTTGAGTTTGATAAGCTAATGCTATGGTATGCTCATACTCTTTTAATTTTAGTGAAAAGGACTCAAATGCAGTTCTTCTAATTTTAGTATCATTTTCATATTCCCATTCATTTTCAAAGAGTACAAAACTAAGAGGATATTCTTTTGCATCTACACTAAAAGTTCCAAAATCCATATCGGCTAACTTTGCTCTATTATAAATAGTATAAGGGGAATTTAATGTTTCAGATAAGGCAGATAAAACTCTCTCTACCTCTGGATGAAGTGCATGCTCTTTTGATCTTTTAATTTCTTTTAAATAGTTCGAATTTTCCTTAGACCCTATTATTGCTTTTTCTATAATCTCTTTATCTGCCTCTATAATCTCACTTCTTACAAAGCTTAATCCGCTTTCTAAGTTTGATAATATATTCTTAAGCTGCATATTTCTTGCTTGATTTTCCGTATTTGTCTGATCAACAGAAACTGCAAGATGAGCATATACAGATGTAAGATGTATTAATTGAGTTGTTTCTCTCAATTTATCTAAACATTCATTAATGACACCTGCGGAATTTAGTTTGTTTTTATAATTTTTTTCAATTTCACCTGCAAGCTTCTCAGCTTCTTTTATAGCTAAATTATATTCCTCTTCTGTTTTATATATTGCAGATAAGTCCCAGGTTATTAATTTATCTACATCACTTCTTTTTCTAAATACTTTTCCCATACTAAGTCCCCCTTATTTTATTTGCTATGCTCCTTATATCTAAATATTCGAAATATTGATTTTATATACTTCTACGTAATATCCATCAATTCCTTCAGCTTATTGAATATATCCAGCATTTTTATATATAATTATCTTTATTCTATGTAAATAAGATTTTCGCTTCTATTAGCAGTCTTATATCTAATAATCACAATAAAAGCAACCTTTAAGTTCCACATTTAAAAGTTGCTTTTATCTATATATTATGATGCTCTTTCATCAATTATTTACTAGAGTCATCTTCTCTAAATAATCCCGACGTTCTATTAACATCTAAAACAAACATGATCCCTTTACCTGGTTCATCTATTTTCATAGATTCTTTTATAGATTCAATTATAGCATCTGATTTTTCTTTTTTAATTATTATCATAACAATTTCCTTTTCAGGCTCAATAGCCATGGAAAAAAACATATCCTTCTCATGTATTCCTGATCCTCTAGCATTAATAATAGTTGCACCTCTTGCACCTGCAGCATTAGCAGCATCTACAACATCTTCTCCAAGTCCCCTATCTACTATAGTAAAAACAACCTCATATTCCATGCCATTCTTACCTCCTCTCCTTGAATCTCTTGCAGATGTACTACATCCCCTAAAGCCTACAACCTTTTTTAAATCTATAGAAAAAATGATTCCATGATTTGGTTTATTCATATGAAATTTCTTAGTTAAGTCTTCATGAAGCTGCTCTTCCATATTACTTTCTGAAGCCATTAATACGATTTCCTTTTTTATCTCATAAAGTCCTAATAACTCTAAAATATGATTTTTAACAGTACCTCTTCCTAGAAAAATAGTTCCTCCAGTTACTCCAATTTTCTTTGCTTCCCTTAGGATCTTACTTCCGGTTCCCGAATTAACAACAGCAAAGGATAGAGTATACTCTTTATTAATTATATCTAGTTGCACCTAAATCACTCCTTTTCAACAGCTTTACGTTCATATATTAACCCTAATATTTGTATTGCAATTAAAGGGGTTAAGGCTACTAATGCAATTACGCCAAAGGCGTCTAGCAGTACATCAGCTCCCTCTATAGCCTGTGCTACACCTTGAGCAAAGGCTAATATAAAAGTAGCTGTCATTGGTCCAGAAGCTACTCCACCTGAATCGAAGGCAATACCAACAAATAGATTAGGTGTGAAATATGACAAAACTATTGCCAAGAAATATCCTGGTACAAGAAAATGCCACAATCTTATACTCGGTACAAGTATCCTTATCATAGAAAGGGTTACAGCAATTGCAACTCCTATGGCTAATGTATATAATATAACTTTTTTCTTAATATGTCCACTTGTAACATCCTCAATTTGCTCATTTAAAACATAAACTGCAGGTTCTGCAAGTATGACTACAAATCCAAGGATAAAACCTATAGGTATGACGATCCAATTATTTTCAAGAGATGCAAGAACATGACCTATAGCACTTCCAGCCTCCATAAATCCTGCATTAACTCCAGTAAGGAATAATACAAAGCCTATATATGTGTAAAGTAAACCTTTTAATATTCTAGCAAATTGTTTCTTGGGTAGTTTAATGAAAAAAACTTGAAATATAAGAAATAATACTAAGAAAGGGAGTAATGCTAATGTTACTTCAACTAATAAAACAGGTATTTCCTTCAAAAATAAAAGTAATATACTTCCAGACTCAACTTCATGGTACGGCAGACTTCCTGTTAATGTTTCTATTCCAGATAACAAGCTCATTATAAGAACAGCGATCATGGGACCTGTAGATGCGATACCTACCAACCCAAAACTATCTTCCTCAGATTCCTTCCCACCCTGCATTGATGCAACCCCTAATCCTAGTGCTAAAATAAATGGTACGGTCATGGATCCTGTTGTTGCTCCTCCAGAATCAAAGGCTATGCCTAAAAATGATGGAGGTGCTAATGCAACCAATAAAAATATGATTCCGTATAAAATAGTTAGCAGTTTATTAAGAGAGATTTTAAATACGATCCTTAGTAAACCTACTACCACCATCAAACCTATTCCTATTGAAACCACAACTAAAAGACTGATTTGAGATATAGCTCCAGATGTTACCTGACTTACTTGCCTTGCCAATACTTGCAAATCAGGTTCAGCGATATTTACAAAGAATCCAAGTATAAATCCAAAGACTACTATGACTCCTAATTTTTTCTTTTTTGCAATGGATGACCCCATAAGATTTCCTATAGGCTGTATTCCTAAATCAGCCCCAAATAAAAATATGGCAAGGCCGATTATTATAAATATTGCTCCTACTATAAACCTACCAATCAGCTCTGTTCCAATAGGAGCTACCGTAAAATTAAGTATTAATACAATTATGGTAATTGGCAGGACCGACATTATAACATCTTTAAACTTATCAAGTAAAACATTCAACCTAAATCAACACCCTTCTACGTACATTTTAATATTTCATCAATCATATTTTTTAAGTTATCATCTACTGAACTTAATTTAGCTATAAATCTTGATTCTTTTAATATAATTTCCATCTCTTATCACCTCCACTTATATATTTCTTAAAAACGACGGAATATTTCTGATATTCTTACTATATAATTTCTATATTATATACCCTAATCCCTCTATTATATTAGGTATTTCTTTATTACTTTTTATTAACAAGATGAATTTATTATTGACTTATAATAATCAGTAATAAATTTTATTATCATCGCACCTTACGAATTAAATTTTAATAGTAAGATATTATACAATCATACCTTCTTGAAGATATTTTTGAATTGTTTTCTTTATTATGAATTATTGATAAATAGATTAAATATACTTAAATAAAATAAGAAGGAGGTATCATTATGAATAATGAAAAATATCCTTTGTTTATTAAACAGGATATAGACGCATTCTTCGCTTTATTTCAGAATAACTTAGCAAACTTTGTAGTAATAACCATTACAATGCTTAGTATTGGTTATCCGGCACATATTGTATATGGTAAGGTTATTCCTGGTGCCGCTATTTCAGTATTATTTGGAAATTTATATTATGCTTATATGGCATCCAAACTAGCAAAAAAAGAAAACCGCATTGATGTAACTGCCTTATCCTATGGCATAAGCACCCCCGTTATGTTTATTTATTTGTTTGGCGTAATGAAACCTGCATTAGATTTTACAGGTAATCCAGAAATTGCTTGGACAATTGGTGTAGCAGCCTGTTTCTTAGGAGGCGTTGTAGAGTCCTTAGGTAGCCTTATAGGAAATTGGATTCGGGATAATCTTCCAAGAGCTTCTATGTTAGGAGCATTAGCAGGAGTTGCATTTGCAGTAATTGGCGGTCAAATGTTTTTTCATACCTATGAATCTCCTATAATAGGTATTTTTGTGCTTGTTATAATATTAGTAGGACTTGTTGCTAAAAGGCAGATGCCTTTTAAAATCCCAGCTTCTTTATTCGCAATAATAATTGGTACAGCCCTAGCCTATTCTTTTAAAGAGGTTCATGTTAGCCAAATTTCCGAAGGACTATCCAATGTAGGTTTTTATCCACCAGTACCTAGTCTTACTTTTATCACAGGTTTAAAATATTTATTTGGACCAATGTTGAGCTTGCTCGCAGTTTTATTACCTATATCTATATATAATTTTATAGAAACCATGAATAATGTAGAAGCTATGGCAGCTGCTGGTGACAGCTATAATGTAGCTGAAGCCCAATTATTTGATGGGATTGGAACTATGATAGGAGCCATATTTGGTGGTGTATTCCCTACAACCGTTTATATTGCATCCGTTAGTGCCAAATGGACTAATGCAGGTAGAGGATATTCAATTCTTAACGCTATTGTATTTTTATTAACCTCAACCTTTGGAATTATAGCTGCTATATCGAAAATTATACCGCTACCAGTGATTGCTCCTATCTTAGTATTTGTAGGTATGTCTATGGTGTCACAAGCGTTCTCATCCGTTAATAAAAAACATTATCCAGCAGTTGTACTTGCAATGTTTCCATATCTAGCCAATTATCTTCAGAGTAAATTTGCATCTGCAGCACCTGAAGCTTTAGCTAAGGTATCTCCAGCCGTTGTACCTTTAGGTCAAGGGGCCATGTTTACTGCTTTAATCTGGGGAGCAATCTTAGTATTTATATTGGATAATGAATTTAAAAAAGCTTCTATTGTTTCTTTTGTGGGAGCTATACTTTCAGCCATCGGATTAATGCATGCACCTAAATTAAGTTTATTTTTCAACTATAAATATTTCCTAGGATATTCAATAATAGGTATTACTTTTATCATATTAAACGCTACTGCGAAAGACCTTAAAGATGAAGATCAGATGCAACAGGATTTTATGATAGACTAGTATATGCTGTAACAAAAAGCTGTATCAAAACAAATATTTATGAATTATAAATAATTAAAAAGTCCTGTATAAAAGAAGAATTGAGTTTCTTTTATACAGGGCTTTTGTAAGAATAGATTATTTTATACATTATGAAAAAATTTCAATTCAAATATTATAACTATTATGCAACCATAAGTAGACTTAATGCCATAACTATCATTCCTGATATAAGTCCATAAATAGCAATATGATGCTCTCCATACTTTTCAGCAGTTGGAAGTAATTCGTCTAAAGAAATATATACCATAATTCCTGCCACCGCAGCAAATATTATCCCAAACATTGCTTCATTAAAAAATTGCATCAAAAGGAAAAAACCTAATAGCGCACCTATAGGCTCTGACAAACCAGAAAGAAAAGAATACAAAAATGCCTTTTTCTTATTTCCAGTAGCAAAGTAAATAGGTACAGAAACGGCAATACCTTCAGGAATATTGTGAATAGCAATTGCAATTGCTATACTAATTCCTAATGCTGGATCCTGTACTGCACTAGTGAAAGTAGCTAATCCTTCAGGAAAATTATGAATTGCTATGGCTAAAGCAGAAAACATACCCATCCTCAAGAGTTCTGGATCATCTACATTTTCTTTTTTCATATCCTTAACATCACGAGCCTCATGTGGATTTTCTCCACTGGGTACAAATCTATCAATTAAAGCAATGATAGCTATACCACAAAAAAAAGCAATCGTTGTAATCCAATATCCCTTTGTAGCCCCATAAACAAGCTCTAATGAGTCCCTTGCTTTTACAAAGATTTCAATCATAGAAACATAAATCATCACGCCTGCTGAAAAACCTAAAGCCGCCGATAGAAATTTTTTATTTGTTTGCTTAGTATAAAAAGCGAGTGCACTTCCTATACCTGTAGACAAGCCTGCAAATAGTGTAAGTCCAAAGGCAAATAGAATTGTATTCATACTGATATCCATAATGATTCCACTCCCTCTTGAAAGATATTTCAATGATAATAAAACATAAATAAATATGTAAAACCAATGATCTTATACATACTTTACCATTTACTGCGTTATCGCACAATATCTCTCTAATTATATATCATTTATTCTCATTAATTACATCTCTTAAACTTATATTTTAATTTCATATTATTATATTCAAATACTCTATATATAGTTACTTAAATAAGCACATTGTAATCGTATAAAAAATATACTTTTTATACAATAAAAAAAGCAGCAGAGCTGCTTTTAAATTTTATTTTATTTCTAAATTATTTATATAGGATACAGCATTTAAAGCTGCCACCTGACCTTCACCCATTGCTTTTAAATATTGATATGGTTTGCCAGTAGCATCCCCTGCTGCATAGCAGCCCTTAAGATTCGTCTCCATATCTCTATTTACTTTAATATGAGCATCTTCTACTAATAATCCAGGTACTAGCTGATCCGGTGATATACTATCTCTCAGTATAAATATTCCATCACATTCTATCTCTGAGTTTTTAAGAACTAGCTTTTTCACAGTAGTTTCCCCTATTATTTCAACAGGTTTATCTTTTATTACCTCAATATTGTTATTTAAGGTATATTCTTCATTTAACATAGGTATAAAATAAACCTTTGAAGCTAGTTCACTAACATAATTTGCTTCTTCTATAGATTCTTTATTATAGCCTATAATCGTAACCACCTTATTTTTATATAATGGCGCATCGCAGGTAGCACAATATCCTACTCCTCTTCCAAGAAATTCATTTTCCCCTTTAAAAGGCTTCCCGAATTGAACTCCTGTAGCTAGAATTAAAGCAGTGGCTTCATATGTTTTGTCATTAATCATTAAAGCATAATAATCACCCATAGCATATATGTTGTTGATTCTTTCATAGGTAATTTCTATATTCATTTCATCTAAATGTTCTTTAAATTTTTCTGCCAGATCCTTGCCACTAATACCATGTAATCCTACATAATTATCGATCTTAGGTGCTAAATATAGCTTATTGCTTAAATTTTCATATCCAAACATTATTATTTTTTTATTTCTAATTTTTGCATTAATTGCCGCCGTAATCCCTGCTGGACCACTTCCTACAATAGCTATATCATATCTTTCGGCCATTATTAATCACCTCTTAAAGTAAAACTTGCATTCGATCAAAGCCTAACGATATATGATTATGCATGTTTTTCTAATTTTTCAATAATAGCAGCTTTAGGCATAAATCCAACAAATTTATCTACAAGCTCACCCTTTTTAAATACTAAAACTGTTGGTATAGTAGATACACCATACTCAACTGCTTTAGCTTGATTGTCATCCACATTCAGCTTAGTAATTTTTATTTTTCCTTCTAAATCATTTGCAACTTCTTCTAAAACTGGAGCTAACATTTTGCAAGGTCCACACCATGGTGCCCAAAAATCTACTGCTACAGGAACCTCACTGTTTATTATTTCATTAAAATTTTCTTGGTTTATTTCTATTACCATAACTTATTCCTCCTCATATAATACAATTAGGTATCCTTGTGTAGAATACCATTTAATTTTTTGTTAATCAACACATGTCTGATTTTTATACATTCATTATAGTTTCTCCATATTCTAGAGTAATAATGCTAAAATCATAGTGTTATATTTATATATCGTGATATTATAATATAAGGTTTTGTGTTTTTTGTCAAGAGTTTTACTATATAAACTTTTATTATTTTAATTTTGATAATTCTACAGCTAGCTGTGCTCCCACCATTGCATTATTATATACAAGCTGAATGTTCGATTCAAGACTCTTACCTTCAGTAATTTCTTTCACCTTTGAAAGAAGGAATGGCGTACTCTCTTTTCCTTTTATTCCTTTTTCGTCAGCCTCTACTAATGCATTCTCTATCGCATTATTTATTGCATCATAGTCCATTTGGTATTGTTCCGGTATTGGATTTGCTACAACTGTTCCACCATTTAAACCTAAATCCCACTTTGCTTTAAGTGCAGCTGCAAGTTCATTAGCAGAATCCACTCTGTAGTCAACATTATATCCACTTTTTCTTGTGTAAAATGCTGGAAGCTCTTCTGTTCCAAATCCAACTACAGGAACGCCTTGAGTCTCTAAATATTCAAGAGTTAATCCAATATCAAGTATGGACTTTGCACCTGCACAAACAACTGCAACATTAGTATGTGCAAGTTCTTGTAAATCTGCTGATATATCGAAAGTTTCTTGTGCGCCTCTGTGTACTCCACCGATTCCACCTGTGGCAAAAACTTTAATACCAGCAAGTGCTGCTATAATCATGGTTGATGCAACCGTAGTAGCACCATCTAATTTTTTTGAAACTATAAAAGGAATATCCCTTCTGGATGTCTTAACTACATCTTTCGCTTTTCCAAGATACTCCACTTCCTCCTCAGTTAAACCAACCTTTAGTTTGCCATTAAGTATTGCTATAGTAGCAGGAATAGCGCCATTTTCTCTAATTATTTTTTCAACATTAAGGGCAGTTTCAACATTTCTTGGATATGGCATACCATGAGATATAATTGTTGATTCTAAAGCTACTACTGCTCTTCCTTCCTCTAAAGCCTTTTTAACTTCTGGTTTAATATCTAAATATTTCTCTAGCATAATTCGATCTCCTCCATTTTTAAGTTTAAGTTTTCAATTGACATATTAGGGTTTATTGTATTTTCATGGGAAAGGGCAATGATTGATGCCGCTATTCCAAGTTTAGCACTTTCATCTATTCCAATATCATTTACATGGGCATATGCAAGGGCAGCAACAAAAGCATCCCCTGCTCCTGTAGCATTCACAACTTTTATATTAGGAGCTTTCATACGTTTCATATTGATACGATCACTAAAAAATACGCCCTCATCTCCAAGGGTGATAAATACTTTATTAACTCCAGCTTTATGAAAGTATTCCGCAGCCACTTTTAAATCTTTATCGTTTTTTATCTCTA
>JAEWHG010000105.1 GCA_023387935.1 Bacillota bacterium | reverse complement strand
GGAAGGCTCAGTAAGCGTAAATGATGAGATTAAGCTTTAGAATATTCCCCCTTATTTAAGAATAAACTTAAATGAGGGGGATTGATTTTTATGCATAGCAAAGTACACAAAACTTTCAAAGTTTTCTTGTGTTTAATTCTAACCTTTTTTATTGTAATGGGACCATATTATTTAGTAATTTATCGTCCCAGTGATGGGGATTATAATAAAGAGAAAGATGAAATTCAGTGGCAGGGTGTAATAAGTTTTTGGGATTACCCGCGACTAGATCAGAAAACAGGAACTAAATTTGGATGGATGTACGAGAAAATTAGAGCATTTGAAAAGGCAAATCCTGGAGTATATATAGATTTTACTCCATTAACTTGGGAAAAGGGACCTATAAAAGTAAATACTGCTACTAAATTAGGTGGTCTACCTGATATTGTTCCTATTGGAAGCGAATATAGCATTATGAGTAGGGATGTATTACAGCCCTTAGATCAATATTTAACAAGAGATGAAATAACGGATTTTAGAGAAAATGCCATTAAATCTGTTACATATGATGAAAAAATATACGGAGTGCCTTGGATGATGACAACTTATACAATGGTGCTGAATTTAGATCTATTTAGTCAAAAAGGTATAGAGCCTCCTGAAAACGGAATTTGGACCTATGATGAGTTTGTTGAGAAAATGAAATCTTTAACCTTTGACAGTAAGGGGAATAAAAAGATAGATCATTATGGATTTAATAGCTTTATAGAACCAGGCTATTACAATACATGGGGAATACTACTTAGTGATGGAGCTCAGGTTTTCAATGATAAAAAGGAATATAGCTTTAATGATAGCAGGGCATTAAGTGGAGTTAAAAAGTTAATAGACTTAAAATTAGAATATGGCGTTGTACATCCAGACTTTGGCGTTAATAATTCTAATAAATCTTGGACTAATTTCTATAAGGATAAAAATATTGCTGTATACCCAACGGGCACATGGGCATTTAATGTGTTGGATGGATTGCAAAAGGAAGGAACTGGGTTTAATTATGGAATAGCTAAATTTCCAAGTGGCGACCTTGGAAAATCTATTACATTGAGCAATATGATAGGTTCCTATGGTATGACTAAGCAGGAAGATGTAGAAAAATCAGAAATGATAGTAAAATTTTTAAAGTTTTTAGTGAATGATAGTAATCAAAAAGAGCTTACAAGATTGGGTGTATTTCCGACTCGAAAATCAATTGGAAATATATATGAGGATAATTCTAATATGAGTGCAGTGTATGGAGAGTTGCAAAATGCAGATATCGTATTTGACCATCCACATTGGAAGGAAATAGATGAAATTTTGCAAAGAGAAATACAGCAAGGTGTAATAGGAAACAAAACCCCAGAAGAAGTATTAAAGGATGCGGAAGAAAAAATTAATATTTTGCTGAATAGTCTAGGAAATTGACCAAAGGAATCAAAAAGTATATACTTTAAATGAAGTAATTGGAAATAATAATAACTAGAGTCGACATATAAACAATAGGAGTGAACTTAATGGATAAAGTAAAAATATATAATCATTTAATAGAGTTAATAGGTAAAGAAAGAGTTTTGATTGATGAGCCTATGAAAAATCATACTTCCTTTAAAATAGGAGGTCCTGCAGATATTATGGTGATACCTGAATCCATAGAAGAGATACAATGTGCTTTAAAAGTTTGTATAGAAAATGATGTTCCATACTTTGTTATGGGAAACGGAAGTAATCTTATTGTAAGAGATAAGGGTATGCGCTGTGTCGTTATTAAAATTGGAGATAATCTTAAGGATGTAAAGATTAATGGGAATATAGTAACTGCTCAAGCTGGCATTCTGTTATCTACATTGTCAAAAAAAATAATGGCAGAAAGTTTAAAGGGATTTGAGTTTGCAAGTGGCATTCCAGGAACCTTAGGTGGCGCTATAACTATGAATGCAGGTGCCTATGGAGGCGAGATGAAGGATGTGGTTAAGGGTGCTAAATTACTGGATAAAAACGGTGAGATAAAGCATTTTTCATTAAAGGAGCTGGAATTAGGATATCGAACAAGTATAATTCAAAAGAAAGGATATATCGTACTGGAGGTTGAATTAGAGCTTGAAAAGGGGAATTATGAGGAAATATTATCAATAACAAAGGACTTAACAGAAAAAAGAACCACAAAGCAACCCTTACATTTACCTAGTGCTGGAAGTGTTTTTAAAAGACCTGAAGGGTATTTTGCAGGAAAACTAATACAGGACAGTGGACTAAAGGGTAAAAGTGTTGGGGGAGCTCAAGTTTCAGAATTACACAGTGGATTCATTGTGAATACAGGAAATGCAACGGCAAAGGATGTTTTGGACTTAATTGCTTTAGTTCAAAAGAAAGTAAAAGAAAACTTTGGTGTAGATCTTCACACAGAGGTTAGAATAATTGGAGAAGAATAGTTATGGGTTCGGCCTTACACAAGAGGAGATGATAAAATGAGATTTGTAATTATTACAGGCTTATCTGGAGCAGGAAAGAGTCAAGCTGTTAAATATATGGAGGACTTTGGCTTCTACTGTGTAGATAATCTGCCGCCTACATTAATTCCTAAGTTTGCGGAACTATGCCATCAATCCCAAGGAGCTATTGATAATGTAGCATTAGTAATAGATATTCGTGGGGGAATGTTTTTTGACGATCTTGCCAGCAGCCTAGAAAGTTTGGAGGATCTAGGCTACAAATATGAAATTCTATTTTTAGATGCGAGTGATAAAGCGCTAATTAAGCGCTTCAAGGAAACTAGAAGAAGTCATCCTTTACTAGGAGACGGCTCTATTCCAGAGGGTATAGCACTAGAAAGAGAAAAACTAAGATATCTTAAAGCTAGAGCTACTAATATTATCGATACTACAAATCTTAGACCAGCTCAGCTTAAGGATGAACTAATCAATATTTATGTTGAAGGCAATGAGTCCAATAATTTAATAATTTCAATCATATCCTTTGGATTTAAGCATGGAGTACCTCTGGACGCAGATTTAGTTTTCGATGTTCGGTTTCTACCAAATCCTTTTTATATTGAAGAACTTAAAAACTTTACAGGAAATGATAAGAGAGTTAGAGAATATGTGATGAACTCTCCTATAAGTGTAGAATTTTCTAATAAATTAAATGATATGATAAGCTTTTTAATTCCTCAGTATATAAAAGAAGGCAAGAATCAATTGGTTATTGCTATTGGCTGTACTGGAGGAATGCACAGATCTGTTACTATTGCCCATGTGCTTTATAACTACCTTAAAGAAAAGGGATATAGAGTCCTTATGAGTCATAGAGACTCAAACTTATCTCTAGGAAGGAAAGGATAGGAAATGAAACTTATCCAATGGCTAAAGCCAGGATTAAAAATTAAAAGATGGATATTTAGTGGACTCATAGGAATTATTTTATTTTCCATATCTTTATCCTATTATTTATCTAGGACCAATTTAAAGCTTAACCATGGGCATATTCTATTATTAGGATTAGCAGGATTCGCTATCGTAATTTTTTCATTAAGACAGGGAATTATTTCAGTTTTAAACTTAGTATATTATCCAACTACATTAACTGGCAAAAATGATTGCATCAAATTAGATAAAAATGCATTGGATAAGAAAATTTTATCCCGTGGACCTAAAGTAGTGGTAATTGGAGGGGGAACAGGACTTTCTGTTTTGCTTAGAGGATTAAAGCTTTTTACCTCTAATATTACTGCCATTGTTACTGTTGCAGATGATGGCGGTGGATCTGGTAAAATACGTGAAGACTTAGGGATGCTGCCACCAGGAGATATTAGAAACTGTATACTTGCATTGGCTGATATGGAGCCTACGATGGAAAAGCTTCTTCAATATAGATTTGAAGAAGGCGATCTGAAGGGACAAAGCTTTGGAAATTTATTGATTGCATCTATGAACGGTATCAGTGGTAATTTTGAGGAAGCCATAAAAAAGATCAGTGATGTTCTGGCAGTAACAGGTAGTGTTCTACCTGTCACACTTAGAAATATTACCTTATATGCTAAACTTAGAAATGGAACGGTTATAAAGGGTGAATCGAATATACCGATAAAAAGTATAGAGGAGAATAGTCCCATAGAAAAGGTTTTCATTAAACCAAAGGAAGCAGAGACTATTGATGATGCTATATACGCTATTGAGGATGCTGATATCGTGCTACTGGGTCCAGGAAGTCTATACACTAGTGTTATACCTAATTTGCTTGTAAAAAATATTAAAGAAAGCCTAAATAAAACGAAAGCCATAAAGGTATATATTACTAACGTAATGACTCAGCCAGGAGAAACCTCAGGATATACGGTTTATTCTCATGTAGATGCCTTATTAAACCATTGGCCTGAAGGAACTATGGATTATGTAATAGCCAATACTGGTAGGATAGATGATGCTATTAGTCAAAAATATGAAACAGAAGGTTCCGAGGTCACTAAGTTAACAGAGGAAGATAAGGAAAAGCTTGCAGATAAAGACATAAAGCTAATTACAGAGAATTTAATAGATATAAAAAGGGATTATGTAAGACATGATGCAATTAAACTATCAAAGATTATTATTAACTTAGTATTAGATTTGAAGCTAGCAGAGGATAAAAGTCGCATCATTGATTATTTTTACATACGTGAATTAATAAAAAAAATATGGTAAACTCCTTTCATTAGAAGGAGTTTACCATATTTTTATATCTACTTTGACTAAAGATTGAAAACATTAAGCCAATATGGTAACTTAGTAATATAATAATAATTAATGTGAAAAATGACTTTTTTAATATAAAGGAGTGGAGGGTTTGCGTGAGGAAATAAGTGCCGGAGGGGTTGTCGTTTTTGGTAATACCATATTACTTTTAAAAAAATATAACGGAGATTGGGTGCTTCCCAAGGGAAAGGTAGAGCTAGATGAAACCTTTGAACAGACTGCTATTAGAGAAGTTTATGAGGAATCATGTGTTAAGGTTGAAATAATCGAATACCTTGGCGACATACATTATACTTATAAAAATAATTGGGAAGATCATAATGTTATAAATAAAACTGTACATTGGTTTTTGATGCAATCTAGAACTATGGACTGTATACCTTTAAGAGAAGAAGGCTTTATTGATGCAAAGTTCGTTCATATGAAAAGGTCCGTTGATTTAGCAAAATATGATGATGAAAAAGAGATTATAATTAGAGCAATAGAACGGTATAATAGAATTTCTTAGCACGAAGGAGATTATATATTAAAATAGATTATAAAAGGTTGTGATGGTATGTCATTTTCAGCCGTAACTAAAGGCGAGCTTTCTAGAATTTATTCTAAGGATTACTGCTGCAAGCTTTCAGAATTGGCTGCTTTAATAAGAATGTGCGGAACACTTCAATTAATAGGAGGAACACAAAAATTAAATATTAAGCTAACAACAGAAAATCCAGCAACTGCTAGAAAACTATTCAAATTGTTTAAGGATTTATTTAATGTTCATATTGAAGTTATGGTGAGAAGAAATCCTAGACTGAGAAAAAATAATCATTATTTAATGGTTGTTACGCACAATATGGGAAGTAAGAAGGTCTTAGAAGATATTGAAATATTAAAAAGACATGCTAATTCTTTTGATATTTCCTATGGGGTACCTGTAGGCTTATTAGAAAATAGATGCTGTAAAAGAGCATATTTAAGAGGGGCATTTCTAGGCGGAGGATCTGTTAGCGATCCAGAAAAAACCTATCATTTAGAGTTTGTAACGCATAGCTTAGATCATAGTGAATCTTTAAAGGAATTGGTAAACAGCTTTCAGCTTAATGCAAAAATTGTTGAGCGAAAAGGAAGTTATGTTGTTTATTTAAAGGAAGGAGATCAAGTAGTAGATTTATTAAATATTATGGAGGCCCACAGCGCCCTATTAGATTTGGAGAATGTAAGAATTTATAAACAAATGCGAAACGATGTGAATCGAATTGTGAACTGTGAGACTGCTAATTTAAGTAAAATTGTAGATGCTGCAATGAGACAGGTGGAAAACATAAAATATATTAAGGACACAGTGGGATTAGGGTACTTACCTACAAATTTACAAGATATAGCGGAGCTCAGGCTGGAATATGAGGATGCTAGTTTAAAGGAACTAGGTGAAATGTTAAACCCTACTATTGGAAAATCTGGAGTGAACCATAGACTTAGAAAAATAGACGAAATAGCGACTAAACTTCAAGAAGGTAAAAAGTAAAAATTAAGAATATTTAACAATTCATAAAAATATATATTAAATGGGATTAAATCTAGAAGAAAGCTTGTTTTATAGCTTTCTTTTTCTATGTTTGGATATTGAGAATTCTTTGACCAGATATAGTTTTAATTGTTATAATATTCTTAATAGTATGGAAGGAGTGGTTTTTTGATTAATAATATTGATATTTCAAATGCAATGACTATTAAGCTTGATAATGTACTTCCAGAAATGCCTAAGTTTATAGCGGGGATTAGAAGGGCACCGGATAGAGGCTTTAAATTAACTAAAGATCAAACAGAAACTGCCCTAAAAAATGCACTGAGATATGTACCGGAGGAACTACATGAAGCATTAGCTCCAGAGTTTTTAGAAGAACTTATGACTATGGGAAGAATTTATGGATATAGATTTAGACCGGAGGGACATATCAAAGGAAAACCAATACATGAATATAAAGGAAACTGCATAGAGGGTAAAGCATTCCAAGTAATGATCGATAATAATTTAGATTTCGATGTCGCACTATACCCATATGAACTAGTAACCTATGGAGAGACAGGAAGCGTATTTCAAAATTGGATGCAATATAGATTAATTAAAAAATACCTAGAGGTAATGACGGATCATCAAACATTGGTCATTGAATCTGGACATCCATTAGGACTGTTTAGATCAAAGCCAGATAGTCCTAGAGTTATCATTACAAATGCTCTAATGATCGGCATGTTTGACAATTTAGAAGATTGGGAAATAGCAGAGCAAATGGGCGTAGCCAACTATGGACAGATGACAGCTGGCGGATGGATGTACATAGGCCCACAGGGAATTGTTCATGGAACTTTTAATACATTGTTAAATGCAGGTAGATTAAAATTTGGTATGGGACCTGATGAAGATTTAAGAGGAAAGTTATTTATTAGCTCAGGACTTGGCGGAATGAGTGGTGCACAGCCTAAAGCAATTGAAATAGCTAATGGTGTTGGAATTGTTGCAGAGGTTGACTATTCAAGAATAAAGACAAGACACGACCAAGGATGGGTACAGAGATATTCTGCAGACTTAGAAGAAGTATTTGCTATTGCAAAAGAATACTTAGATAAGAAAGAACCAATTTCTATAGCTTACCATGGAAACATAGTAGATCTTTTAGAGTACGTTGCCCAAAATAATATAAAGCTAGAGCTATTATCAGATCAAACCTCATGTCACGCTGTATATGATGGAGGATATTGCCCTCAGGGCTTAACCTTTGATGAAAGAACAGAGATGCTTAAAAAAGATAGACAGGAGTTTAAAAAGTTAGTGGACGAAACTTTAAAAGCTCACTTTAATGTTATTAAAAAGCTAGTAGAACGGGGTACCTATTTCTTTGACTATGGAAACTCTTTTATGAAGGCTATATATGATGCAGGCGTAAAGGAAATTTCAAAAAATGGAGTAGATGAAAAAGACGGCTTCATTTTCCCATCCTACGTTGAAGATATTATGGGACCAGAACTGTTTGACTATGGATATGGACCTTTCCGTTGGGTTTGCTTAAGTGGAGATCATGAAGACTTAATCAAGACAGATAAAGCCGCAATGGACTGTATCGATCCAAATAGAAGAGGCCAAGACAGAGATAACTACGTGTGGATTAGGGATGCAGAAAAAAATAAATTAGTAGTAGGAACTCAGGCAAGAATATTATATCAGGATGCTATGGGAAGAACGAAAATAGCATTAAAGTTTAATGAAATGGTACGAAATGGTGAGGTAGGGCCTATTATGCTCGGTAGGGATCACCATGACGTTAGTGGTACGGACTCTCCATTTAGGGAAACGGCCAACATTAAAGATGGAAGTAATGTTATGGCGGATATGGCTACGCAATGCTTTGCTGGAAATGCTGCAAGAGGCATGAGTTTAATAGCACTACATAATGGTGGTGGCGTTGGTATTGGTAAATCGATTAATGGTGGTTTTGGAATGGTGCTAGATGGAAGTGAAAGAGTTGATACTATATTAAACTCTGCTATGCCTTGGGACGTAATGGGTGGCGTTGCTAGAAGAGCTTGGGCAAGAAATGAAAACTCTATTTCAACTAGTATGGAATATAATAAAAATAATGAAGGTACGGATCATATTACGATACCTTATATTCCTAAGGAGGAATTGGTAAAAACTTTAGTTGAAAAGGCATTTAATAAATAGAATAGGGTTCATTAATATTGTACAAGACAATGGAAAGGGTGGGCAAAATGGGAAACATCAAAAAAATAGTTCAATGTGTACCTAATTTTAGTGAAGGAAGAGATTTAGATAAGGTAGAAAGAATCATCAATCCTTTTAGAGGTAAAGAAGGGGTTAAGCTTTTAGACTATAGTACGGATTATGACCATAATAGGGCAGTTGTTACTGTAGTTGGAGAACCTGAAGCAGTTAAGAGTGCTATAATAGAAGCTATGGGAATCGCTA
>JAEWHG010000187.1 GCA_023387935.1 Bacillota bacterium | reverse complement strand
TTTCCCTATGCTTTTTTACTGAATGGATGAAAGAGGATGAAAGAAATGAAAGAAACTGTACTTATAACAGGCGCATCAAGAGGAATTGGGGCGGCAGTAGCAAAGATATTTGCACAAAATAATTATAATGTAATAATAAATTATTCTAAGTCTGAGAAGGAAGCCATTACTCTCCAAAATGAGTTTTTAAAGGAAGGATATGCGGCTCTAGCATATAAGGCAGATATTACAAAAAGAAATGAAGTTAAGGCTATGGTCGAAGATAGCATAAAAAAATTTGGCGCAATAGATGTGTTGGTAAATAATGCTGGTATTTCGGAGCAAAAACTATTTACTGATATTACAGAGAATGAGTGGGATTATATGATGGACGTACATCTAAAAGGAATGTTCAATTGTTCCCAATACGTTGTGCCACATATGGTTAGTAGGAAAAAAGGAAAGATAATAAACGTATCCTCTATATGGGGCATGGTGGGAGCTTCCTGTGAAGTTCATTATTCTACAGCAAAGGCTGGAATGATAGGCTTTACAAAAGCCTTAGCAAAGGAGCTAGGTCCTTCAAATATCCAAGTAAATTGCGTTGCTCCTGGTATTATTGATACGGATATGAATAGGTTTCTTGATGAAGAAGCAAAGGCCTGTCTCATTGAAGAAACTCCTTTAATGAGATTTGGAAAACCGGAAGAGGTAGCTCAAAATATTCTTTACCTAGCATCCAATGGAGCTGATTTTATAACGGGTCAGGTTATAGGAATTAATGGTGGTTTTGTAATATAATTCTTAATTGAAAACTAATAAACGGTTTGGTATATTGCTTATAAAAAATTACATGTTTTTCATTTGGAGAAATTTGAAATAAATAGCCTCAGTCTTAAACTGATAGACCGAGGCTGTTTATTTCCGCTATTTACTTATTTTTACATATTAGATATTTTAAATGAAGCATTATCTTTAAATAATGGTTTATTAAAATACCTTAGAATTAGATTTACCAATATTAAATATTCTTAGAGCTATGATTGCAATAGAAGTAGTTATAATTGTAGGTACTAGCCAAGCGAATCCTTGATCTGCTAGAGGTAGCAAGCTATAGATTTTATTCAATATGTTATTTGTAGCATTATATTGAATAAAAAGCTCTAGAACACTTACTATGAGCGTAGTATATACACCTACAGAATATACTAATCTATGTGGAATATATTTATCTAAGAATATCATAGCTATTAAAGCTATTACAACTGGATATAAAATTACTAAAAATGGTTCTGCTAAGCTAGTTATTTGATCGACACCCGCATTAGATATAATCATACTTACTACAGCTGTTAAAATACATACAAAAGTATAACTTAATTTATTGTTTGTAAGTTTACTAAAATAATTACCTGTTGCAGCCACAAGTCCAATTGATGTTGTAAGACAGGCTAATCCTACAGAAATTGCTAAAAGTATTTTACCAAGGTTCCCTAGAATATTTTCTGTTATTAGCATTATTAACTGAGTTCTAGAAATATCCATTGGTAAAGAAGTGGCTGTTGATCCTAAATACGCTAACCCACCGTATACAATAGCTAATCCAACGATAGCAATTAAACCAGATTTTATTGTTAAAGATGAAATCTCTTTGGTGTTTTTATAACCTTTGTCCTTAATAGAAGCTACAACAATAGATCCTAAAATAGTCGCTGCTAATGCATCCATTGTTTGATAACCCTCTTTAAAACCAGTTCCAAAAGGTGCATCTATATAGCTGGCACCTATTTGCCCAATAGGAGTTATAATACCTTTGACAATTATTACTAATAATATTGTAAATAAAGCAGGAGTTAGTATTTTACCAATATTGTCTATAACTGAGCTAGGTTTTAAAACAAATAATAATACTATGGCAAAATAAATTATAGAAAAAATTATAGAAAAAACTGCAGTATTTGCTTCTGGAAAAAATGGGAGTACTGACATTTCAAAGGTTGTAGCGCTAGTTCTTGGAATAGCAAGAAATGGACCGATAGCTAATGTAACTATAAAAGATATTATTACTCCGAACTTTTTACTAACCTTAGATCCTAAAACTTCCAAATTACCACCGTGATTAGCTACTGCAATAATACCACAAAGAGGTAATCCTACTCCGGTTATTAAAAAACCAATAACTGCTGATAAAACATTAGTACCTGTAAGTTGTCCTAATGCTGGTGGGAATATTAAATTTCCTGCGCCGAAAAACATAGCAAATAGGGCTAAGCCGACAACTAAAACGTCTTTATTCTTCTTATTCAACTTGAATGTCTCCTTTTCTTTTGTATTTTCTAGCAGGTGAATAACGGAATACTTAGATATTATAACATTAAACTTTTATGTATTAAATACATTGTGGAATAGTCGGAATAGGAATAAAAACGGCAAAATTTCAACGGTTTTGAATTTATTTTAGAGTCTGTAAAAACAAATAATTTTAAATATAGAATATCGTCAGTTTTATAATAATATTAATTTTTTTTAATCTATATATTTTATAATACTGAAAATTAAAATTATTTTTACACATAAAAAAGTATATATATTTCCCCCCAATATAGTAAAATTTAAGTATCTATAAATAGAGGAACTTTTTTAGCATAGAAGCTAGTCCAAAAAAGAAAATGTAATAAACTGTTCGGTGTATTGCTTATGAAAAAATTATATGTTATCATATTGTTGTAAATTGAAAACTAAATTTATTTAACACTGGGAGAGCTGGAAAGGCCAGCTGAGAGAAAGACCCTATTATGTCTTTGATCCCTATAACCTGATCTGGATTATACCAGCGTAGGGAAGTGAATGATATTAGGCATTTAAATATATGCGTAATTAAGCACAGATCCTATAAGGATTTGTGCTTTTTTTAATTTTATAAGCTTGTGAAAAGGAGATGACAAAATGAATTTAAAAAAATTAACTACAGCATCTTTGTTAGCAGCAATTGGTGCTATTAGCTCTCACATTATTTATGTTCCTATAGGAGTATCTAAGGTTTTTCCAGTTCAACATGGCATTAACCTTTTAGCATCTGTACTGTTTGGCCCAGGCTATGCAGTAGCAATTGCATTTGTAATTTCTTTAATAAGAAACTTACTAGGTACTGGATCATTGCTTGCTTTTCCAGGAAGTATGATAGGTGCATTTTTGGCTGGTATTTTGTATAAAAAAACTAAAAAGCCTTTTTATGCAATGATAGGTGAGGTCTTTGGCACTGGTATTATTGGAGGCTTAGTGTCTTATCCAGTTGCAAAAGTATTTATGGGAAAAGAAGCTGCACTATTCGCATTTGTAGGGCCTTTTGTTTTAAGCTCTTTTGTAGGTGTAATTATAGGATATTTTATTTTTAAAGTGATTTTAAATACAAAGTTTATTGATATTAGTGATAAAAGGAGTGAAGTTAAATGAAAAAATTATTAACTATAGCAGGCTCAGATAGCTGTGGAGGGGCTGGTATACAAGCAGATTTAAAAACATTTTCAGCTCATGGCGTATTTGGAATGAGTGTTATTTCAGCAGTAACGGCACAAAATACTCAGGGAGTTTTTGCAGTTCAAGATATATCTCCAGATATTATTCAAAAACAAATAGAAGTTATCTTTGATGATATTTTTGTAGATGCTGTTAAAATTGGAATGGTTTCTAAAACAGAGACAATAAGGATTATTGCAGAAACACTAAGTAAATATGAAGTTAAAAACTTAGTAATTGACCCTGTAATGATTTCTAAAAGTGGATTCGACCTACTCAAGCCAGATGCAAAGGAAGCATTGATACAGTGCTTATTGCCTATGGCCACAGTTGTTACTCCGAACCTACCAGAGGCTGAAGTTATAACAGGAATGAAAGTAGCGAGTATAGATGAAATGAAAAAAGCAGCAGAAGAAATTTATAAAATGGGACCTAAGTATGTATTAGTTAAAGGTGGGCACCTAGAAGGTGAAGCAATGGACATATTATACGATGGAACAGATTTTACTTATTATAACTCTCCAAGAATAAACACTAAAAACACGCATGGTACGGGCTGCACATTATCATCAGCAATAGCATCTAATTTAGGTAAAGGTATGGATATTCACAAAGCAATAGAAGAAGCTAAAAACTATATAACTACTGCAATAGAAAAATCATTTTCTATAGGTAAAGGAGTAGGGCCTGTACATCATTTCCATGAATGGTATTAGTTTCTATTTAATAAAAAACACATAGTTATCTTAAGGAGGGAAGAAATTTTGACTATAAATAATAAGTTCAATACAATTTTAGAAAAAATAAAAGAAAAAAAACCACTTGTCCATCATATTACGAATTACGTTACAGTTAATGATTGCGCAAATATTGTGTTAGCTTTAGGTGGAAGTCCCGTAATGGCTGATGATAAAAATGAAGTTGAAGAAATGGTATCAATTGCATCGGCTTTAGTTTTAAATGTAGGGACTTTAAACGAAAGAACCATAGAATCATTTATTCTAGCAGGTAAAAAAGCCAACGAATTAAATATTCCAGTAATATTAGATCCAGTAGGAATAGGTGCAACTAGCTTAAGAAATAAAACGGTAGAAAGAATTTTAAAACAAGTAAAACTATCTGTATTAAGAGGCAATATGTCAGAAATTAAAAATATTTACGGAATAGAAGCTTTAACGAAAGGCGTAGATTCAGTAGACAGTCCATTAGATGGAGGCAAAGAAATAGCCATAAATCTTGCGAAGAAGCTTCATTGCACTGTTGTAATAACAGGTGTAGTAGATATTATTTCTGATGGAAAAAAGGTTTACTACATTCATAATGGACATGAAAAATTATCTAGCATAACGGGTACAGGGTGTATGGCATCATCGTTAATAGGCGTTTGTTGTGGAACAGGGGAAAAAGCCATATACGGTGCAACACTAGGAATTATGATAATGGGTATTGCAGGAGAAAAAGCAGAAAAACGTTTAAAAGAACAGGAAGGATTAGGGAGCTTTAAAGTTTATTTAATAGATGAAGTAAGTAACTTTAATTCAGATGATATTAATGAAAGGGGTAAGGTTGATGAAATTAGATAAAAGTGTTAATTATGGACTTTATTTAGTAAGTGATAGAGATATTCTAAAAGGAAGAGATTTTATAAAAAGTTTAGAAGAAGCTATTTTAGGCGGCGTAACTATTGTTCAGCTTAGAGAAAAAGACGCTACTTCTCTAGAGTTCTATAATCTTGCAGTTCAGGTTAAAGAACTTACATCTCAATATAATATTCCTTTAATAATTAACGATCGATTAGATATTGCACTGGCAGTAGATGCAGAAGGTGTTCATGTAGGACAAGATGATTTACCAGCAAATATTGTAAGAGGGATCTTAGGAGAAGATAAAATCGTAGGGGTTTCTACAGCAACAATAGAAGAAGCTAAAAAGGCCATAGAAGATGGTGCAGACTATATAGGGGTGGGCGCATTATTTCCAACAGATACTAAAACAAATGCTCGCAGTGTAACATTAGATATGCTTAAATATATTAAAGAAAATGTAAGCATTCCAGTTGTTGGAATAGGCGGCATTAATGAAAATAATATAAAAGCTGTAATGGATACAGGAATAGATGGCGTTGCTATAGTTTCTGCAATATTAGGAAAAGAAAATATTAGAGAAGCAACAGAAGAATTAAGATAATATAAACACAGGAGATGAACATAATGCTTTCATATTTTAATGTAATGGCTTTATTAGCATTAACGGTTGTTGGATTTACTATTATTGGTGTTTTATATAGCCGTGGCAAGATAGAAACAATGGATGATTTTTTAACTGCTAGGGGAAGTACAGGATCAAAAATATTATCTGCCACGTTTTTAGCTTCATTCCTTGGCGTATTTATACTGTTTACTCCCCCAGAAGCAGGATCCATTGGTGGTATTACAAGTATTATAGGCTATGCAGTAGGAGTAGCTAGTCTTTATTTTGCATTTTTAGTTATAAGTCCTAAAATTAAAGCTTACTTACCAGAAGGTAGTACATTAAATGATTACGCTTTAAAAAGATATGGGTCAAAAATGCATATATTAACAGTGTTACTATCTATATTCTATATGTTTGTACATTTAGTTGCAGAACTTACATCAATCGGTTTGGTAGCATACGAGCTAGCAGAAGTTCCACTACTTTATACTGCTTTATTTATTGGAATTGGAACATTAATTTATACAGCTTATGGTGGACTGAGAGCATCTATGTTTACAGATATGATTCAAATGGTATTAGTAGTAGTTTTGTTAGTGGCAGTAACCATAGGCGTTATTTATTATGGTGGTGGATTAAGTGAAATTATAGATACAGCGAATAAAAATGCGCCACATTTATTTGATTTTAAAAATTGGGGTGGAATTGAATACGGTTTAACCCTTTGCATTGCAGTATTTGCATCGAATCTATTTCATCAAGGATATTGGCAAAGAATATATGCAGGTAAGGATAATGCCACACTTAAAAAATCTTTAATTACTTGTATAGTGATTGCTCTTCCTGTAATGATTCTAACTGGCTTCTTAGGAATTATATCAACTGGACTTGGCGTTGCAGAAAGTCCGTCAGTTGCATTATTTTCATTAGTATATAAACTTTTTCCGAGTGGATTAATCGTAGCTGTTTTTATGCTAGCTTTGGTTTTAGTAATGAGTACAGTGGATACACTTTTAAATGCAATGGTTGCAACGTTTACAATAGACAGTCAAAATATATTTAAAAGTATTAAGAAGGAATCTTTATTAACATTTGCTAGGGTTATGACAGCTGTATTAATTTTACCTGCAACATTAATAGCATCAAAAGGATATAGTGTTCTTTACCTTTTCTTTGTTGCAGATTTAGTATGTACAGGAGTGTTTTTTCCATTATTCTTCGGCCTGTTCAATAAAAACTTAACAGAAAAAACTGCATTATTAGCAGCCATTTTGGGCGTCATTTCAGGAATACCATTCTTTATAGCGAACAAACTATTAATAGCCTTTTCACTACCGGTTATGGTTTCGGCTACAGTATGTATCATTGGTTCTGTTATTTGCAAACAATCCAATATTTTAAATAACAGTGAAGTCTCGGCTAAATAGAATAAATATAAAAACCAGTTTCTTTAATAAGAGACTGGTTTTTTATATTTTATAAAGTATACAGTATATTTTATAAAATATAATTTACAAAATATTTAAATATATTATACTTTAAGTATGAAAAATTTTAATGGATTTATAGAGAATAAACTATCAAGACGTAAAACAATGCCAGAAGTTATTGCAGAGAGGCTAAAGGAATCTATTATAAATGGAGAGTTGAAGGGAGGACAACAGTTAAAGCAAGATGAAATTGCTAAAAGTTTTAATGTAAGTTTAATTCCAGTAAGGGAGGCTTTAAGAATATTAGAGGTGCAGGGTCTTGTAAAAATTTTTCCTAACAAGGGAGCCATAGTGAGTGAGTTTTCTGTAAATGAAGTTGAGGAAATATTTGATATAAGGATCCTGCTTGAAAAAGGAGCATTAGAATATGCCATAGATAACTTAGATGATAAGGATATAGAATATGCAGAATATATCCTCAGTAAAATGGATGATCTAGTAGATGAGGAACATTTAAGTGAGCTTAATCTTCAGTTTCATAATGTTTTATATAATGCTGGTAAAAAAGAAATATTATTAGAGCTTATTAGGGATATGCATATTAAAGTAGAAAGATATATGCGGATTTATTTACTTAATATGGGATATCACAAAACGTCTCAAGATGAGCATTACAAAATATTAGAAGCTTGTAGATATAGAGATAAAAAATTAGCAATAAGTTTACTAGAACAACATATGGAAAAGGCTAAAAAATCTTTAGTTACATTCTTAAAGAGTAGGGAAAATTAATATTCTGAAGGGGGAAATATGATGAGTACAGAACGAATATCTAGATTAAAGAAAAATTATATTGATACAAAGCCATCAATTTGTGTTAAAAGAGCGATATCCTTTACTAAGTCCCATAAGGAAACTGAAGGGGAAGCGATGATAATTAGAAGGGCAAAGGCCTTTAAAGAAGTGTGTAGTGATATACCCGTATCTATCTTTGATGATGAACTAATCGTTGGTACTCCAGGAATATATAGAAGATCTGGTTTTATATGTCCAGAGTTTTCATGGCAGTGGGTAGAGAAGGAAATGGATGATTTTGAAAATAGAAGCCAAGATGCTTATCTAATAGGAGATATGCAAAAAGAAATACTCAGAAATGATATATTTCCATATTGGGAGGGAAAGTCCTTAGAAGAGGCATTTCTTTCTAGAATACCAGAAGAAACTAAAAAAATAGCCGTAGATACTGGTATCGTAGATAACGACTCTAAATGGCGAAGTGCTGTAGGCGAGGTAACACCAGATTACCAAGATATTATTTTTAAAAAGGGATTTGGCGGAATTAGAAATGAAGCAATTGAAAAATTAGAAAATCTTCAGCCTTTAACAGGTGAAGCAATAGAAAAAATAAACTTTTATAAGTCCGTAGTAGAGAGCTGTGATGGAATCATAACCCTTGCTAGAAGATATTCTGAAAAAGCAATAGAAATGGCAGATAAAGAAAAGGATAAGGTGAGAAAAACAGAGCTTTTAAAAATATCAGAAGTATGTAAAAACATACCTGAAAATCCACCTACTAGCTTCTATGAGGCAATTCAAACTGTTTGGTTTGTTCAATTAGGTTCCATTTTATCGGAAAACTCTCTAGCTTTAAACCTAGGAAGATTCGATCAATATATGGTTCCCTTTTATGAAAATGATATAAAAAATGGACATATAACAAATGAAGAAGCACAGGAATTAATAGAAGCACTTTGGCTTAAGCTTTCTGAATGGGTATGGGCAATATCAAAAAATACGGCCCAATACTTTGCGGGATACAACTCATTCCAAAATTTAACAGTAGGTGGAAGAAAACGGGACGGTAGTGATGCAACTAATGACATTTCATATATGGCTTTAAAGGCTACTAAAAATGTTAAAACTCATCAGCCAGGATTAAGCGTAAGAATACACCCAGATTCTCCACAAGAATTTTTAATTGCAGTATGTGATCTTATAAGGGAAGGAACAGGATTTCCAGCTGTACACAATGATAGAGTAGGCTCTCAAATGCTTTTACCCGCAGGTCTTTCTCCAGAGGATGCAAGGGATTGGAGTAATTGCGGTTGTGTTGTACCTCATTTTAGAAAGATCGGAGAATGGACATCTGCCGTTAATATTAACTTTGCTGGAGCTTTAGAATATGCACTAAATAATGGAGTAAGCCGTATAACAGGAGAGGTGATGGGGCTTTCCGTAGAAGAACAAAGCTTTAATAGCATTGAAGATGTAAAAGATGCATTTTATAAGCAATTATCGAATCTAATAAAGCATGGTGTTATTGCAACAGTTGTTGCACAGCAAATTCATACAGAAATGGTTCCAAGGCCATTCTTATCAACACTTGTAGATGGTTGCATGGAAAAAGGAATAGACCTGAGTAAAGGTGGCGCCTTATATAATGTTGGG
>JAEWHG010000149.1 GCA_023387935.1 Bacillota bacterium | reverse complement strand
TTACTATTATGATTAAATAAGGATATAATACTACATCTCCAAATAAATCAAATGTAATATATTCACCTAAAATATCCTTTCCTTTTAATAATCGTGCAAAGTTAATGTTATAAGTATATTTCATTATAGCTTCTGGTAACTTTAACATATCCGGTAATAAATATATAGCTAGTGGTAAGCCAAAGGAAACTAATATATTTTTAGTAATTAATGATAGTAAAACTATTAATAAACTAAATGCTATAGTTCCTAAGTAGCTTAAAGCTAATGTAGCTATATAATATTCATTTATAGTGATATTATATAGAGAACTAAATATATAGCTTGCAGGCTTATGTCCATTTGGCAATCCAAGTGCAAAGCCTCCCACATGATATATCAAGCTTACAAATATAAACACTAAGCTGCCATATATTAAAGCTGAAATTATTTTGGCTGTATTTAATTTAGTCTTACCTTCCTTGGTACTTAGATTTATATAGGCTACTCTTGAGGTATATTCACTAGAGAAAATACCAGCTAGTCCTAATACTAATAGCGTCAATTTCATTGTTGCAGCTACATTAAAATCAAAAGCCATATCCCAATCGCCTAAATAAAGACTTTCTTGCTTATCTAAATTAGATAGCATTTCTTTTTCCTTTAATAAATTATGATATTCAAATGTATCCTCTTTATTATTGTTTTTAAGTTCTTCTAATCTACTTTCTATGTCTTCCAAACCCTCTGCTTGGATATCTTTATTAACTTTAATAAAGCTTCCAGAATAATACAGTAAAAACTTATCTTCTTTATTTAGTTCTTCTTTATTATGAAATTTATTCATTGCACTTTTACGAATCTCATTAAACTCCTCAACTGTATACTCATCACTCATATACTTTTCTGCTAAAGCCTCTATCTCTTCTCTACCAGTAAATGTCTCATTAATGTCCTTATACCTAGAAACAGGATAGGATAGAACGAATAGAGCTATACCTATTGCTGCAATATAAATCAGCCTATTACTAAAAATCTTTTTTAATTCAAATTTAATTAGCTCTATCATTCTTTCCATACTCCTTTCCAAAGTAATATAAAAACATATCCTCTAAATTTGGTTCTTGTTCAACAGCTAACTCACTTGGCTTTTTATCTCCAACGATTCTAACTTTAATGCCCTCTTGGTCCATCCATGTACTTACTACCTTATAATCTCTATTTAAAGCATCTATTTCATCTTCATCAACTTTTAGAGTCCATACTTTTCCTCTTATTTTTTCTATTAATTTTGAAGGCGTACTCTTCTCTGCTAATTTACCATCCTTCATTATTAATATTTCATTAGCTAAAAACTCAATATCAGATACAATATGCGTAGATAAAATTACGATTCTATTTCTAGATAAACTACCAATAAGATTTTTAAATCTTATTCTTTCATTCGGATCTAATCCTGCTGTCGGTTCATCTAAAATCAATATTTTAGGATCGTTTAATAAAGCTTGTGCGATGCCTAATCTTTGTTTCATTCCCCCTGAAAATCTACCAATTTTCCTTGTTCTATCTTTCTCTAGGTTAACAAATACCAATAAATCATCTATTTTTTCTTTAGCATCTCTTTTCTCTATTCCCTTTAATGCTGCTACGTAATATAAAAACTTTTCAGCTGTAAAACTTTCATAAAACCCTATATCCTGAGGTAAATATCCTATTAAATCCCTATAATCTTCCCCCATATTCTTTTTCTCTCTTCCATTAACATAAATACTTCCTTCAGTTTCATTCACTACATCTGCTAACATTCTCATTAATGTTGTTTTCCCTGACCCATTCGGTCCAAGTAATCCATAAACTCCATTATTTAAAGTAATAGAAAAATTATCTACGGCAATTTTATCTTTGAACTTTTTTGTTACTGATTCTATTCTTAACTCCATGATAGTTCTCCCCCATATTTCTCAGCATTATTGTAAAATTGTAAAGTAGCAAATAAAAATATTACCATGGAAATCGATATTGTAATAATTAATGATATTATTTCAGCTCCTTCTATAAAATTAATTATCCTGGCACGCCCTAAAACTAAAGTTATCATCCAAAGAGCTGATGTAATCATAGTTGAATAAGTACTTGAAACCTTATTTAAAATGATTATATTTATTGAAAACACTATACAAGTTGGTGCTATCCAAGCTGTCATTACTCTAAGTAATTCACTTGTATCCTGTCCACTATATATAAAGAAGCTTAAAATCATATTAATCATTGTAGTGAAGGCTATAATGACTATCATCTTTGACAACATAACCTTGCTATAGGAATATTTAAAACTCTTTTCTAATTCCCACATTTTTTCCCTTTTACCTCGTTCAATTTCATATATTCCAAGGATTATTGGGATTGGTGAAATATATAATAATGTTTCGTAAGTAGAGTAACTTTGCTGATTGGTAACTATAATTCCTAAAATCATCACTAATATTGAAATAGCCCAGTATCCCTTATTTACATATGTTATTTCATTTTTCATAAGCTTAAATATTTTATACTTATCCTTTGCCTTTGGCATATGTGCTCTTAATACATCAATCGTTTCATCCATCTTTTCTTCATCCATAGTTTCAACTGTGTAAGCAAATAAAAATTCGCTTATTTCTCTATCAAAAAACTGATCTTCATTTAATAAATCTTTTTTCCCATTCATCCCCTTCACCTCCAATAATTTTCTTTAAATTCTTTATCCCGTTAAATATCCTTGATTTTACTGTATTTTCGTTATGCCCTGTTATATGGCTTATCTCCTTAATCTTTAAATCATGATAATATTTAAGTATAATTGCTTCTCTCTGAAGATTGGGTAATTCATCAACAGCCTTCTTAATAGCCTTTCGCTTTTCATTTTTTTCTAAAATATCTATTACAACCTCATTATCCTCTATATCTAAATCATCTATATTCGATGCTTTATTTCTCTGCTTAAAACTACTGCTCCTAAAGTAATCTTTACAATGATTACTAGCGATCTTAAGTAGCCAGCTTTCAAAGTTTCCATTTTCAAACTTAAACCGATTTAAATTTTTCATCATTTTAATAAATACTTCTTGTGTCATATCATATGAAAGATTGTAATCGCCAATAAATCTATAAATAAAACTTTGAACCATATTGTAATTCTTCCTTACTAAAAGTTCCATTGCAGCTTCATTCCCTTTTAATATTTCTTTTACCAGTGATTCCGAACTTTGACCCAACTGAATTCCTCCTTTCACTAATATAACGATAATTCATTTAAAAAGGTTTTATCTATTTTAATAGTAATGAATTTCTTTACTAATGCAACAATATTTATTTTGTCTGCTATAATAGTTAATAAATACTAACGAAAAAATCAATGTTATGGCATAAAATAAAATAAATATGGAGAAAGAGGAACTCAATTAATTACAATTTTTAAAATGAATTTACTAAAGGAGTGGTTAAGGTTATGATTATGTATTTTTCTGGCACGGGCAACAGTGCATATGTAGCCAAAAGAATTGGAGACGAAATTGAGAACGAACCATTGAATCTCTTTAAAAAAATCCGAAACTGTGATTATTCCTATTTAACTTCTGATAGACCATGGGTTATAGTTGTACCAACATATGCATGGCGTATTCCCCGTATTGTTCATGAATGGCTAATGAAAACAGAACTAGGTGGAAACCGGAATATTTATTTTGTAATGACCTGTGGAGATTCAAATGGCAATTCAGGCAAATATTTAAAGAAACTATGCCTAGCAAAAGGAATGAATTATAAGGGATGTGTTTCTATCACCATGCCTGAAAATTATATTGCACTTTTCAAGACTCCTGATAAAAAGGAGGCACTGGCCATAATAGAACAAGCCGAGGAGATCATATCAGATACGGCACAATATATTAAAAATAATCTACCATTTCCAGAACCTCACGTAACATTTAAGGACAATTTCAACAGTGGTTTTGTAAATGATATTTTTTATCCAATGTTTGTTCATTCTAAAAAATTTTATGTAACAAATGCTTGTATTTCCTGTGAAAAATGTGAAAAGGTCTGTCCACTGGGAAATATTCAACTCGAAAATGGGAAGCCGAACTGGAGAAATAATTGTACCCATTGCATGGCCTGCATTTGTCGATGTCCAAAAGAGGCTATTGAATATGGCAAGAAGAGTAAGGGTATGGTAAGGTATATTTGTCCAAAATAAATATACAATAAAGGTTGGCTAAAAAATTTAATTCACTTTCTAAAATATATTTTAAATTGACTTTTTTAAGTCGTACGTTATCTAGTAGCATTTAGGCTAGTTTAAATGGTGTATTACCATTCAAACTAGCCCTTAATTGCTTGAACAGAATTATTAATTTAAGAATTCCCTTATTTCTTCTTCTATCCTCTTATTACTTAATATTTAAAATCCAATTTTCAGCATCTACACTGTTATCAAATACTCTAAAATTACTTGCTTTATTTAATTCATATATTAACTCTCCAAATCTTCCTTCAATTTTATTTTCTCTACTATCTTATAATTCATCTCATCACCTATTTTTTTATTTTTATTTATATATCATCGCTTTGTGTCAGTATAGATATAAAATCCAACATCTCTTT
>JAEWHG010000141.1 GCA_023387935.1 Bacillota bacterium | reverse complement strand
TTCTAGATGGTAATAAAATTGTAGCTGCTTCTATTGAAGAGTATCAATTTATGGCTAAAGCTACCAATACTGGTGTTCCTAACTCTGATAAAGATTTCGGTAAGAACTATGCTGATCCTGATATGGTTCTAGCTTCCAAATTAGATAATGCTAATACTTATAGTGCTAATATGGCAAATAAAGCTGGTTCTAAGGTTCATCTTATTACAAACTTCAATGCTATTGAAGCTTACACAGCTGGTAAAACAATAGCTGAGCTTGAAAATACACTTGCAAAAAATACGAAAGAGCAAATGGTTGACGTTGTAAGTAGTGCTACTTTAGTTGATACTGATGGTTATATTAAATCAATTGCTGAAGCTGCTAAATTAGCTAAATAGCTGAAAGATTCGGTATTCAAAGAGTTTCTCTGTTTCGTAAATTGAATAAAATAAAAAAGATGGATTGATTGGATATAATACATATTTCATCACTATCTGTTATTTTAATATTATTTAAGAACATCTTAAACAATAAAACAAAATAATTGCTTATAATACAAATCACTACTGACCTGGACTATATAGTTCCTGTCAGTAGTGATTTTATAACAATATAAAATTAATAACTATTTGGAATAATCCATTTGCGTGTATATATTTAAGGATTTTTTTGATTTAGTGCCTATAACCACTAAATCTCCTGAGTATTCCTTGAAAGTAAAAATCGCCCTCTGCTTAAAAATAAAGCAGAGGGCGATTTATTATCTATTGAACAGTGTATTCTGTTTCTGTAGTATCAACCATAACTGCACTAATCCTGTAAAATAAAGCTCCATTATTATAGATCCTTATAATATTCAATAGCAAAGTTTACCGCTTTAGCTAAAGCCTTAGACGTTACAGTAGCTCCAGAAACTGCTTCAACCTCGTCCACATTATCTTGTCCAGCAATTAAAGCATTGATAAAATCAGAATTCTCAGCTGTTAATACAGAACCAATTCCATCTGTTTCATTAGCATCTCTGATAAATATTTTTATAATTTTACCACTATTGTCAATGGTAACATGCGTTTCTATTTCTCCATCATAACCTTGAGTGACAACTTCAACCTTAGTATTTCCGTCTTGTTCAGTGTGATTAACTACACCTTCATAAATATCTCCATGAATAGCCATGTATGCTATTTTTTGAAAGTCTCCTACGAATGAAATTGTAGCTCCTGATACAACATCTCTATCCTCAATTGGCTGGTCCATTTGATTAACAGTTTGGAACATTTTATAAACGTCTTCTAATGTCATTTTTTCGTTTAATATGTGAGTTACTATAGCGTCAATTTGTTCACCATAGCTTCTTCCACCATTAAATCCAGCAAAAGAAATTCTATTAGTTCCCTCTACGAAAGAACCATCTTTATATAATCCATGAGCACTTATTATATCCTTAACTAAAGTGTCTTCGCTAAAATCTTCTATTCCTGCTTCAGTTGCAACATATTTATAAGCAGCAATAGCTTTGTCCATTTCTAGTTGGCTTTGTGTAGCTAAGTTTATGAAAGTTAAATCTTTAACTGTAGTTGTATTAGTAATAGACTCGCATGAAGCTGTTACCATATATTGACCACCTTTAAAAGCAGTATCATAACCAGTTGCACTTAGTTTTGTTAACTTAAATCCTTCCCCAACTTTTTCAACTTGTCCATCTGAAATATTCATCATATATCCCATTATATCTTTTTTAGACAGTTCTCTCTCAGTTCCTTTATCTCTAATAATATCAAAGTTTAATTCTGTGATAATTCCATCTTCTGTAGTTCCTTCAAAAATAAAAGTGTCACTTTTAGGCTTTCCAGCTGAAGTAGTACCTTTTAGTTCATATTCAACTGCAAATGTATCTAGCACAGGCTCTTGAGCTACCTCTTTTGTTCCACATGCAGTTAATCCTAAGACAAATGAAAGAAAAGTTATTGCTGCAACTAATTTTTTTGTTTTTCTCATTAATTTTTTCCCCTTTATTTTAATAATCTAACTTCATGTACTAGTAAATTTACACTAAGATAAATTTTCGAATTTTTTAAAAAACATTCTTCTTAAAGCAAATACTAATTCTTTGTCAAGATTATTTACTGACTCAACTATTTTGCTTTATTCAAACATTCAATAACTGCTTTTTTTATACGGTTTGCAGTTAAAGTAGCACCAGTAATACCATCAACATCAGGAGAGTTTGATTCAACAATCCTTGTTGGAACCTGTTCTAAGGCAGGAGCAGCAATTGAAGCTGTTTCTTTATTATCAACAACGTTAACATCTGATATTTTACCATTTGTTATTGTTATTTTTACGGTCATTGGACCTTCTTGACCATCAACTGTAGCTTCATAGCTTCCGTCTTTAAGTTCAACAGACATATTAAAGCTTTCTGTATCTACTTTATCTTTTACAAATAAACTTTCATCTAATATTTCTTTAGAAGGTTCAACATTGTAACCAGTTGCTAATTCACTTGTCATTGCAGAACGTGCAGCAATACGTCCAAATACAATTGGACCCATTACTCCTGTACCACCGGAAGCAAATTTACCCCATACACCACCTACAACTTCACCAGCTGCATACAGACCAGGGATTGCTATTCCGTTATGATCAAGAACCTGCATGTTTTCGTTTGCAGTTACACCACCAAGTGTAAGAATACAAAGGGCACGGAGTGGAACTGCATAATATTTATCTCCTTCTATTTTGTTTACACCAAGGTTAAATGGAGTAACTGTACCATCATATTTACGTCCTAATTCATCTTCACCTTTAGAGTCTACAGCTTTGTTATAGTCCTCTACAGTTTTTTTCAGATTTTCTGCTGGAACACCGATTTTTTCAGCAAGTTCATCTAAGTTTGAAGCTGTTACAACAGTTTTTGATCCAGGAGTTCCTTCACCAAATCTATAGTTGTACATTCCAGCTTGATTATTAGCCTGTAGGTCTTCTAAAATTTTTTCTGTAAAGATGTCATACTGAATTGCATCTGTCTGCTCTTCCAGTGCAACTTCACGAATTGAGTTGTTAGGTTCTGTTTCATCCATGAAGCGATTACCTTCCTTATTTACACAGATGCCACCAACTTTCCATGTATAAGTAGAAGCAATTATACCTGTACCTGGATTATCTTGGCTTTCTAGACCCATTGGAAATGTTGGTACATAGTCCATATTGTTAATTGCAGCACCAACCTGCTGCATCATAGGTAGACCGTTGCCATCTGCAGTTGCAGGACTTCCTGATAGATATGAACTACCATGAAGTGTAAATTTACCCATCAGTTTTTGGTTTGCTGAGTAACCTCCTGTGGCTACTATAATACCCTTATTAGCATCATATCTTGTTGATTTACCAGTATCTAGATGCTCACCTATTACAGAAAGTACCTGACCCTCATCGTTTGCAATAAGTTCTGTTCCTTTTGTATTATAAACAATCTTAATTTTACTTTCATTCTTTGCTACTTTATCTAAAATTTCATGTGCTGCAGACTTATAGTTTACAGGATCTTTTGGTTTAGGTTTGTAAGTACGCTGAATAGAGTATAGTGGATGCTCAGGAGCAAACACAGCTCTTTTACCTTCCTTATCTGTTAAAAACTCATAATCTTTCAAACCATTATCCCATAGCCATTGGAAGGCATGTACGTCTTCCTTTACAAATAATTCTACCAGATGGCGATTTGGCTTACCGCCAAAGTCACTACCTGTTTTTATAATATCTTCAACGAAGGACTCTAAAGTATCTTCAATACCATCTTCTTCTTGAATAACTGTCTTAGCAGCAGACATAGATCCACTTGTAAAGTTTAGAGCTCCTCCAGTTTTGCTAGTCATTTCTAAAACAATAACGCTTTCTGCACCATTTTCAACAGCTTCATTAGCAGCAGAAAGTCCAGCTGCACCTGCACCAATAATAACTATATCAGCAGATTGTGTATCATCATAAGCAGTAGCTACATTTTCAGGTGTTTTAGATGTTGTTGGTACTTCTGATTTTGTAGCAAGAGCAGTACAACCGGTAAAAATAGACATTACCATCATGAAAGATAATATTAATGCAATACGTGATTTCATTTCTTTTCCTCCTTATAATTTTATTGATAAATTAATAACAAGTTAATTTTAGTATTAAATTAAAATTTTAACAATGTTTGTTTCAACACTATTTTTAAATAAATCATAACTAATTTATTTAATATATGGTAAAATAATTATAAATCCATATCTTACTAAATAGATTTATCTGGTTTTAATAATCATAAGGGGATGAAGAGTTGGATAAAACCTATGCTGGAAACTCTATGTATAAAGACACATTAACTAAAAAGCTAGAAGAATTTGACTATAGTCTGTTACAATTTGAATGTTATGAGAGATACACGCAACATACTATTTCCAATGAGATTTCTACTAGTTTTAAAGCTATTGTATTTATAGAAGGGCAGTCTATCATTCAATATCAAGAAACGGAATATTTTCTAAATAAAGGAGATGTGCTTCTACTTTCTCCATATACCATGTACACTACTCACTTTTTAGAGGATGGTTATCTTAAATATTATTATCTTGATTTTGATGTAATACCTAACAGAAAGCGTAGTGAATTTGCTCAACTTTTCAGGTGCAATGGACTAGCTATATATCCAAAACTAGTTAGTGATAATGTATTTCCTATGGTTGAATTATCTTATAAAAATATACAACAAAGACGCCCAGGTTCTAATTTTTCTGCAAAGCTGGTTTTACTCCATCTATTATTGGCTATGCAACAGTATCCAGTGAAAAGCCATCAAGAAAACTCTGACTTTACATCATACAGTGCATGGGAATCTGTTATTGTAAGCAAATGTATGGATTACATAGATAAGCACATGAATGAGAATATAAGAGTAGAAGATCTGTGTTATCATTTAGATTTATCTCAGGGTTATTTATATAAATGTTTTAAAAAAACCTTTAAATTATCTACTAAAGAATTTATCTCTGTTTATCGCTTCCGTCATATTGAAACAGAGCTTGCCCAAAGCAATCGCTCTATTTATGAAATATCAGAACGATTTGGGTATCCATCTGTATATTGCTTTAGCAGTATTTTTAAAAAACGATATGGTATATCTCCACTGAAATACCGACAAAATTGTCAAATAGGAGTAACCTATCCTCCTGAAATAGATAGCTCAGATAAAGTTAAAAAAACTGATTAATAAATATTACAAAAAAGGAAGCTTTCCAGTACTTAAAGCACCTTCCTTAGAGCGGGCAGGGGATTTCATCCCCTACAGCCCCTTTTTTATATCATAGAAAAGTAGAATTTTCCTATGATATAAAAAAGTCAGGTGATTTCATGAGTTCCCTCTATGATTTCCCTGACTTTCGAATACTTTTATATTATATTTCTCTTCTACCCTCTAATGCTTTAGTCAAAGTAACCTCATCTGCATACTCAAGATCTCCACCTACAGGTATACCGTGGGCAATTCTTGTTACTTTTATTCCTAATGGATTTAAAAGCTTTGATAAGTACATTGCAGTAGCTTCGCCTTCAATATTAGGATTTGTAGCAATGATTACTTCATCTACAGTTTGTTCTGATAAGC
>JAEWHG010000140.1 GCA_023387935.1 Bacillota bacterium | reverse complement strand
TTGAGCTAGAGAAAAGTGGATATAAGACTAAAAAAGTCAAATGTATGGATATGTTTCCGCATACGGCCCATGTGGAGTGTGTTGTGTTGATAGAGAAGGAATAGGTTGAAATAACAAGGTTGGAGAGGTTTTATGTAAATATGTAGGTGTGTTTTACATTCCCCTGGACTTAGGTTTAGGGGATATTTTGTTAAGGGGTCTATTGTGTACGCGAAAGTGGAACTATTATGCAGAAAGAAAATGAATAATTTGGGAAATGTGATATAATGCAAATTAATACAAATAAAGGATAATGACATCTAAGATTTTGTGACGAGTTTAATAAAATAACCACAGGGGGTTTTACAGTGAATGAATTTAACAGACAAAGGCAAACAGGCATAAATATTTAAGCAAAAGCTAATATGATTTGGAATATAGCAGATATACTGTCAACGACAATCTAATTATACATAAAAAAGTCATTTAAAAAGTGCATAGAATTTACTTATTTAAAAGAGTATTTGTGATTTCTTTTCTAGAAGACATATACTCTTTTCTATCTTTTAATCTGTATGATTCTCCTTTAATATTAACTACTGTGGGATGATGAAGTATTCTATCGAGAATAGTAGCCGCAAATGTATTATCTGAAAATACTTCTCCCCACTGTGAAAATGGCTTATTTGAAGTAAATATGGTCGAACACTTTTCATATCTTTTAGCTATTAGTTGGAAAAATAGGTTAGCCCCTTGAATATCCATAGGAAGATACTCTATTTCATCTATTATCAACAGCTTGTACTTAGCGTAATGTTTAAGTTTCTTTTGAAGTTGGTTTTCAAAGTGCGCCTTATTTAGTTCTGATATTAAGTCCTGGCAACTAATACAATATGTTAAATGTCTATTCTTAGCAGCTGTGATACCTAATCCTATAGCTAAATGGGTCTTACCAACTCCAGGTGGTCCTAAGAACACCACGTTTTCAGCATTATGCACAAACCTTAGGGTGGATAATTCTTCAACTAATCGCTTATCAACTAAAGGTTGAAATTCAAAGTCTTCTAAGAATTTTCTATATGGAAAACCTGCTACACTTACCTATATTTCTGAAGCTCTTTTATCTTTAAATTTAGTTTCTTGATCTAAAAGATAGTCTAGTATATCTACTATATTGGTTTCTTCTTTTAAGGCCATTTCCAAATAATTATCTATTATTTCATTTAGTTTTGTTAGTTTTAGCTTTTCTAAGTTATTTTTAATTCTCTCATAAGCTATATTACTCACTTTTTCCCTCCTCATAAATTGTATTTGTTTTTCAATACCTGATATGTTTCTTTTATTTTAGGAGCTACAACTGGTTTAAATTCACCAACCCTATCTCTTGGTATTTCTAGTGGAAATTCACCATACTTAGTCTTTACAATTTTTTCTGTATAACCATTTCTTCTATTATCAGTATCTTTATTCTTTTTATCTCCTTTAGCATAATCTAATTCTGCTTCTAGCTCTGCCTCTAGCATCTCTTGAAGGGCATCCTTAAACATATCTTTTAGATATGAATGAAGATCATCTGCTGTTTTTAAATTGCCTCCTGTAATCATTTCTCTTTAAACTGACTTTAGTAAACTTGACATAAAAAATTCTCCTTTCTAGCTTTAATTTTATTTAGATTCTTGCCAGAAAAGAGAATTCTATTTCTCTAAAGCATAGATTATTTTACACTACCTGAATGTAATCAGAAACACTTAGATTTATTTATACGCTAGTATTCCAAAACCGCTTGAACACTACAACCCCTGCATAAACATATATATCGCAAAATCTTGACTTAATTGTATCAGTTTTTTTATTCTGAAATCGTAGCATGTTTATTACTACTGAAAAACATTTGTTCCCATAAACCATCAGATTCGAAAACCTCTTTCTTTCCGTCAATATTATGGGTAAGTCTCACTTTACCTAAGATGCGACTATATGTTGGATTTGCTTTAAAAAATTTTGCAATTCTAGCTAGCTTCGGATCTAAACTTTCTAAAAGGTTTACAGAAATAATGTCTTCCTTTCTTATAAATTCCACTTTATAGGATTCATTACTTGATATAGGATAGTCATATATTAAATGATTATCCATAAATTTATGAGTATAAGGGTGCTCAATTGTTTCTTTTCTGAGTACTCGAACATTAGAAGAATCATCTGCAATAATTTCTCCATCTTTTGCGATCATAAAAATCGGCAATCTTTTATTCCCGTATTTTTTTGTCGGAATGATGTCGCAAGCGATGATATTATATTCACCAACTTTAGCTCGTCCCCAATACCAATGATTTATAAGCTTTTGCATACCTATATTTCCCCAATTATGGTCATGATAACCTATTCCTTTAAAGAAAGTTTTTTTCCCATCAATTAAAAGAGTACTTTCAACTTTTGCAGAAGGTTGAGCTACAAACCAAGCAAAATAATGCTCATCATTATCACCAAAAAATGCATGTCCTGTTTCCGGTCTCCATGGTGGTAATATATTAGTCATTACAGCATCGTAAACTATATTGTCAGATTCAAAATGCAAAAAATACTTACCATCTTCGTATTTAAGGAATGAGTTGTTAATCTGAACATCACATTTTTCTTTACTTGCATTAATTATCTTTCCTTTATCTTCTTGTGAGACTAATTCATATTTTGTTCCATCGGGATATGTAAGTTCAAATATGACAGTCGGACAACTAGATCCTGAAACATCAAATCGATCTTTTGTATAGAATACAATTACGACTGTAGTCCCATCATCCATTTTAGCATCAGTATACCAC
>JAEWHG010000099.1 GCA_023387935.1 Bacillota bacterium | reverse complement strand
CATTTTTATTGACAAATAAAAATGAATATGATATATAACAATTATGGATTAGCACTCAACTACAAAGAGTGCTAATAAAATTGTGAAAGGGGAGATTCATTTGGAAACAAAACAATTTAAGGCAGAGTCCCAAAGACTATTAGATCTAATGATTAACTCAATTTACACTCAAAAAGAAATATTTTTAAGAGAAATAATTTCTAATGCTAGTGATGCTATGGATAAGATATATTATAGAGCATTAACTGATGATTCTTTAAATTTTGATAAAAATGATTATTATATCAAGATTTCCCTAGATAAAAATAATAGGGTGTTAAGAATTGCAGATACTGGTATAGGCATGACAAAGCAAGAACTAGAGGATAACCTAGGAACCATTGCAAAGAGTGGATCATTAGCTTTTAAAAAAGAAAATGAGTTAAAAGATGGATATGATATCATCGGACAATTCGGTGTTGGATTTTACTCAGCATTTATGGTAGCTGATACAGTTACTGTAATAAGTAGATCCCTGGATAGTAATGAAGCATATAAGTGGGAATCAAATGGTGTAGATGGTTATACAATAGAACCATGGGAAAAGAATAAGGTTGGAACAGAAATTATTCTAAAAATAAAAGAAAATACAGAAGATGAAAAATACGACGAGTACTTAGAAGAATACAGATTAAAATCTATAATAAAGAAATACTCTGATTTTATAAGATATCCAATTAAGATGGATGTTACTAGCAGAAGACTTAAAGAAAATAGTGAAGATGAGTATGAGGATTATGTAGAAGAACAAACTATTAATAGCATGGTTCCAATTTGGAGAAAAAATAAAAATGAACTTACTAAGGAAGATTACGATAACTTCTATGCTGAAAAACGCTATGGCTTTGATAAGCCTGCGAAACACATTCATATAAGCGTTGATGGCGCAGTAAGATATAACTCGATTTTATTTATTCCAGAAAGTATGCCATTCGATTATTACACAAAGGAATATGAAAAAGGATTAGAGTTATATTCTAGTGGCGTACTTATTATGGATAAATGTGCAGATCTTCTTCCAGATTATTTTAGCTTCGTAAAAGGAATGGTAGATTCTGAGGATTTATCCTTAAATATTTCTAGAGAGATGCTACAGCACGATAGGCAGCTTAAATTAATTGCTAAAAATATAAAAAATAAAATAAAGAATGAATTATTAGCGTTATTAAAGGACGATAGAGAAAAATATGAGGAGTTTTATAAATCCTTTGGTAGACAATTAAAATATGGCGTATATAGTGATTTTGGAAGCAATAAAGAAATATTGCAGGATTTAATAATGTTCTATTCTTCTAAGGAAAAGAAACCTGTAACTTTAGATGAATACGTTTCTCGAATGAGTGAAGATCAGAAATATATTTATTACGCTACTGGTGAATCTAATGAAAGAATAGAAAAATTGCCACAAACTGAGTTAGTATCAGAAAAAGGCTTTGAAATTATTTATTTAACAGATGATATTGATGAATTTGCAATAAAAATGTTGATGTCATATAAAGAAAAAGAATTTAAGTCCGTTTCTGCTAGTGATTTAGGAATTGAAGACCAAGAAGATGAAAAAAGCTCAGAAGCTGAGAATAGTGCCAATAATCAATTGTTCGAAAAAATGAAAACGATATTGTCTGATAAGGTAAAGGATGTAAGAATATCAAAAAGATTAAAATCCCATCCTGTGTGTTTAGCTAATGATGGAGAAATCTCAATTGAAATGGAAAAAATATTAAGTGCAATGCCAGACAACTCAAATATAAAAGCGGATAAGATATTAGAGATTAATGGAAACCATAATGTTTTTGAAGTTTTAAAGGATTCCTACGAGAAAGATCAGGACAAGTTTGCTCTATTTACTAACCTACTTTATAACCAAGCTTTGCTTATTGAAGGATTACCAATCAGTGATCCAGTAGAGTTTACTAATGATATTTGCAAACTAATGATTTAAAAAAAGGACTCAGTTTTGAGAAGGGAAAAGCTTTCTCTAGCTGAGTCTTCATTATTTATATTGCTTATCTATAATAAAATACTAATATGAGATGTTGACAAGGATAAGTCACGTATGATAAACTACTGAAAATACTAAAAAATAATAAACATATCGACAATACGCAAGTCGACCTTTAAGGTGGTCCCGTGAGGCCAGGAAGGGAGTAATGAAGATGAAGTTCATCATTGTGTGTTTTTTTACGAATTTTAGAACAATGGAAAGATTATTTGGCAGATAATCTTTTTCATTGTTCTTTTTATTATGAATACAACAAAAGAAAGCAATATTAAACTGGAGGGATTAAAGTGATTGATATATTAATAGAAAAAATAAAAGAAACAGAGGCTCCTATTGTTGTAGGTCTAGACCCAAGATTAGATTTTATACCAAAACATATTAAAGAAGCAGCCTATGAAACCTATGGTAAAACTCCAAAGGCTGCAAGTGAAGCTTTCTATAGATTTAACAAAGAAATTATAGATGAAATATATGACTTAGTACCAGCTGTAAAACCACAAATAGCAATGTATGAGCAATATGGACCTTCTGGAATAGAAGCATATATAAAAACCATTAATTATGCAAAAGAAAAAGGTCTCGTTGTAATAGGTGATATTAAAAGAAGTGATATCGCATCTACTGCAGATGCATATTCTCAGGGACATATAGGAAGGGTTGAAATAGAAGATGAAAGCTATACTATTTTTAACCAAGATGCGATTACTTTAAATCCATACTTAGGAATAGATTCTATTACGCCGTATATAGAAAATTGCATGAAATATGATAAAGGATTATTTATTTTAGCAAAGACCTCTAATCCAAATAGTGGAGAATTTCAGGATTTAGAAATCCAAGGAGAAAAACTTTACGAAAAAGTAGGTAAATCCATAAATCAGTGGGGCGAGAAGCTTATAGGAAAGAATGGATATAGCTCAGTAGGAGCAGTAGTAGGAGCCACACATCCTGAGCAGGCTATAGGAATTAGAAATCTTATGCCAAAGTGTTATTTTCTTGTACCTGGATATGGTGCTCAAGGTGGAACTGCTAAGGACTTAAAGGGCTACTTTAATAAGGATGGATTAGGAGCTATAGTTAATTCCTCTAGAGGAATTATTGCAGCATATAAGGATAATGAATATGCAGGTAAATTT
>JAEWHG010000092.1 GCA_023387935.1 Bacillota bacterium | reverse complement strand
TCTTTGGATTCTTCTAAAAATATAAAAATTGATCTATAGACTAATACTAATAGCTCTATTATTACGCTAGGTATATACATCTTTTTAAATACTACAATCAGCTTATTTAATGGCGTAGTTAACCCTAGGAAAAATGTAGCAGATAATGATGCAAACACCCTTGTAATTATGTTTACAGATTGGACTATTGACTCCGTTGTTAAACCTATATAAATGTTAAATACTTTAATACTTAAAAGATGCACGTCCTTATGAGAAATATTGATTAATATAGTCATTGTACTAATTAATAAAAATGCTACAGGTATAAATAGTATTTTTATATACTTATCCAAGGGTATTCCAGCTACTATAGTTGTGAGTAATACCATAGTAATAAATATCATTATATTAATATAATTATTGCTTATAATTGTAGTTATCAATAAAGAGATAACTACAATTATAAGCTTAAAAGTTGGGTTGGTATTTGTTAGTTTGTTTGTATATGCATATTTATCTATTAGAAGCAATTTTTTTTCTTCCTTTGAATGTTCCAAATATATATCCTATAGTCCCTGCCCCTATAGCTACCTGTAGAGAGAATAATAGGCTTTCTATTTCGCCACTAGGAGGCTCCCATAGAGGCTCTGCCCAAGGCTCATAGTCCGGTCTTATTTCACCTATCATATCTTCTGCTTGACCATCTGCTCCACCAAATTCAGAGTTCCCTTTTAAAATTAATGGAGTTATTATAATTACAGCAACCAATAATAATAGTAATAAGTTTCTTTTATTAGATTGTTTCAAGACTAATCACCTCATCTTTTTTATATTCTACTAGAAGGTCATATACGATAGCAGTTAAAATTCCCTCCACTATAGCTAATGGTAATTGCGTTACTGCAAAAATACCTAGAAAGCTAGTTAAAGAACCTGCTATTCCCGTAACAGGGTCTGGGAATGCTACGCCTAGCTGTGTTGCTGTAACTACATAAGTGGCTAAATCACCAATTGCCGCAGCTAAAAACACAGTGAAAAATTTATTTACTTTAGATTTTTTTAGTAGAATATATATTCCGTATGATACAAATGGGCCTACGATTGCCATTGAAAATACATTTGCCCCTAATGTTGTTAACCCTCCATGAGCAAGTAATAATGCTTGGAATAAAAGTGCTATAGTCCCTATAACAGTCATAACAGTTGGACCAAATAGTATTGCACCTAGGCCTACACCTGTAGGGTGAGAGCAGGACCCTGTAACTGATGGGATTTTAAGGGCAGATAGAACAAATACAAAGCCACCTGCTAAACCCAATAAAACCTTTGCATTGGTATCCGTTTTAAAAAGTTTATTTATTCTTTTAATTCCATATACTAAAAAAGGTAAAGATACTAATGTCCAAGCAAATGCCCATTTTGCTGGCAAAAAACCTTCCATAATGTGCATTCCATAGCTTATACTAGGTGTGATTATTAAAAGCAGAGACAATATAGGTATTAAATACTTTCTGTTTTTCATTTACCATTCTCCTATCTTTTTAATTTAGCAAAGCTTTCTCTTTCTTTACTCAAACATCTTATATAACTTTATGAGGTATGAAATATGGGCAGGCATTTATTTCATCTTCATATATATGAGAATCTATTCTGAAAACATCTTTTAATAAATTGGGCTTTATGATATTACCAGGTCTACCTGTTTCACATATTTGTCCATCTTTCAGTACAAAAATATGATCAGAATATCTTGCTGCCTGATTCAAATCGTGAAGCACCATCACTACTGTTAGCTTTAAAGATTGATTTAATTCCTTTACTAATTCAAGCACTTCAAGCTGGTATGAAATATCTAAATATGTAGTAGGTTCATCTAAAAGTAATATTTTCGGCTTTTGAGCTAATGCCATTGCGATCCATGCTCTTTGCCTCTCTCCTCCAGATAGTGTAGCAACGTGTCTAGTTCTTAAATGTAATAAACCTGTTTTCTCTATAGCCCAATTTACGATATCTCTATCCTCTTTATTTAATCTTTTCCCGAAGGATAGATGAGGGTACCTACCATAGGAAACAAGACTTTCTACATTAATGTCAGAAGATACGTTTTTAACCTGTGGTAATATGGCCATCTTTTGTGCCACTTTCTTAGTTGGTATATTGTAAATGTTTTCTCCATCCAAGTTTATTGTACCTTCTGCAATTTTTAGGCATCGAGACATAGCCTTGATTAAAGTAGATTTACCTGATCCATTTGGGCCAATAATAGTTACCACTTCACCATCAGCTACATGTAAATTAACGTTTTTTAAAACTTCCTTATCACCATATTTAACCTTTAAGTCAACTATATCGATTCCCATTATCTCGTCCCCTCTCTACTTCTTAGCAAATACAGAAAGAATGGAGCTCCTAAGGCTGACATTATTATTCCTACAGGAATTTCGATAGGCGCAAATAAAACTCTAGCTAAAGTATCACATATAATCAATAGAGCTGCTCCAAAAAATATGGTACCTGGAAACAGATAATTATAATCTGAGCCAATAAATAGTCTTGTCATATGTGGAACTATCAGTCCTATAAAGCCCAATAGCCCAACAACACTAACGGCACTTCCTGCTAATAGGGATGATATGATTATAAAAATAAATCTAGTCCGCTCTACATTTAACCCTAGTCCAGTAGCTATTTCATCACCCAGCATTAGGATATTTAGTTTTTCCGATAATACGAGTAGTGAAACCACACCAATTATTGTATACGGAAGAATCATTTTTACATCCTGCCATGTTGTTGCCGATAACCCTCCTACCATGAACCCTATTACACCAGTTACTCTATCTGGAAAAAAGGTCATTAGAGAGTTTGTTCCTGCACTTAATAGTGAAGAAACCGCAACCCCTGCTAGAATCAACCGAGTTGGCAAAACACCATCTTTCCAAGCTAAAGCATATATAAATAAAGTAGCGCCTAGAGACCCTAAAAAAGCTCCTAAAGGTACTAGATAATATAAATGAGGAAACAATATTAATATTGTAAGTGCCATAAGTCCTCCCCCAGCGGATACACCTATAATACTAGGACTGGCTAAAGGGTTTCTCATTATTCCTTGAAGAATAGCTCCGGATAGGGATAAGCATATGCCTACTAAGCCTGCTACAATAGTTCTAGGAAGCCTAACGTTCCATATTATTTGATAATTAACAGCATTCTCCTCAAAAATAACAGATTGAATTATTTCAGATGGCGTTATTTTTACTGCTCCATTGCCAACACTTATAAATAGACTTGCTATAAATAATAATATGAAAATTCCTAAAACTAAAATTCTATGATTTTTTTCTTCTACTTTTTCTATAGCCATAAACTTTCTCCTATACCTTTAGAATTATATTATTTAAATAAATCTGGATATAGATGTTGCGCTAATCCTTCGTATGCCTCTGCATATCTATGGTTTGCTTTATACATATATAAATCTTTAGGTAAGAAAATATATCTGTCGTCTTTTACTGCCTTTAATGATGCCCAAGCTGGATTTGATTCTACATCTTTTTTTAGCTTATCCAATACTGCATCCATATCACTTCCTGTTGTTTGAACAAATATAAAGTCTGGATCCTCTTCCAATATCTTTTCTAAGCTAAAGTTTTTATCGCTTAACATATCATTCGAACTATCTGCTATATTTGTTGTATGTAAATCCTGTAGCATTTCCCCTACATAGGAATCTGAACCTCTAGCAGTTATACTTTTAGCACTAGCCATCATTACAAGAACCTTATAATTTTTATCTTTAGGAGATTTTTCTATGATATGATCTATACCTGTTTTAACTTTAAGTGCATTTTCTTCATAAAGATCTTCTCTTCCAGTTAAAGCAGTAAAAAGTCTAGC
>JAEWHG010000089.1 GCA_023387935.1 Bacillota bacterium | reverse complement strand
TCTCCATCCATCTTTAAAATTTCTACTTCTAAGTACTCATCTGCTAAATAGTATTTATATTCAATAATATCTTCTATTTCATGACCATTTATTTTTAGTAGTTCGTCCCCTACTTGTATTCCAACTTCCTCTGCTATGCTTCCTGTATATACCTTACTGATAACATTTTTAATACTTGTTTCTCTCAATACTACACCTACTTTTACTTAGTTTTAATACTAGGTACTAATATTATACCATAGCAAATTACTTACATCAAATAATATTACCATTTTATTTCAATGACAGTCAAGGCATTCCATGCTTTTAATTTATCTCTTTTTATCTAGCAGGTTCTTTTAACATTATTCACTAACTGAAGAAAAAGATGATAATTTTTTTGTATTCCCATTGCTGTTAAAGGTCTTCCTATTTGAATTAATCCGATTCTTCTAGATAAAAATCCTCCTAGACGAACACTAAAGTTTAGTAATGGAACTACATTTACTATTCTAATATTTTTTTTAACCTCATTATTTATTTGAAAGGCAAAATTATAAGCTATTTCTGTGTACTCAGTGCGATATGGTCCCATTCCAACAACGTATACTTCTCTTAATTGATCATCCTTTCCCATATAAATAGGGGTTCCTCTAAATTCCTTTGGAGATTGGTCATAGTATGGAATACTTAATATTTCTTTTTTTGTAGGAATACGATCTATAGGCAGATAACCCATATGTATTGAAGCTGCAACAACAGATGAATGCGCACCTCCATAACAACTATATATTATTTTCATTATAAATCATCTTTCTTATTATAATTATTTTCTAGCTCTATTACTAGTATCTTTTCATTGTACAGATTAGCAAATCCATTTAAGAGATTTTTTAATATAGGTCCAGGTTTACTACTATTAAGCAAATATACTTCATTTAATTCTTGATCTATGCCTAAATATAAAAAATGTCCTTCTTTATTGTTTTTGTGTTTGATATTATTAGATTGTTTCGAAGTATTTAATTTCAAATGCACATATGCAGCTATAATAGCTGCATATGATTTTTTTTTATATACATATATGATTTTCATAAATAAACATCCATTCCTATTGTTGAAAAAAATAGTACATTTTTTATTTTTTATTTTTACTTCTGCCTAGAAAATTTGAAAACTCTTGCTTGAAATTTGACATTTTAGACTTCCACTCCTTACCACCACTACTTAGGAACATAAAACCGATTCCACCAAGAACAACTACAGCTACAATACCAAGTATACCAGCTCCAGATCCTGTATTACTTTGGCTAGCGGATCCATTTGTTGTTCCTGCTCCACCTCCAGTTGTTCCTCCACCTCCAGCTGTTCCTCCACCTTGATCTGTTGCGGCTACACCTCCTACACCTTTTGCACCTTCCTTAAATGTGCTTCCAAATAATGCTGTTGTAATTACTTCTGACATATATCCAGCGGATTTTTCAGCCCTTTCTCTAGTATGCAAGTGTGTTCCCATTTCTAAAAGCATGGCTCTAGGAGTTAAATCCTGATTATAATCTCCTTTCCCATAAAAGACATCCTTTACTAGCCCTGGATATAATTCATCTGCTACAGCCTTTACCTTCATTGCCATTTCTTCGTTCGCCTTAAAATTTTGATTTCTTCTTCCTACAACTAATCTCACTTTAGAAGCTGCCTCACCATTAATATCAACTACGTACTCTTCCGCCGGTACAGCGTCTCTATGAACATCAACCACTGCGGTTGGCTGCTGTTCTCTTATTAATTGCAAAGCAGTTCTACGAGACCTTTTATATGCACCTGAGTCATGCGGCTCATGTGATGTATCATTGAATGTTGCATTTACTCCATTAGTTTCAAAACCTTGTTTTAATTTCTCAGCTACCTTAAGTATCCCACCACTACCTGTTATACTTTCTGATCCATCAGTTGGAACATAGGATTCAGAACTATGGGTTGCATATATTCCTACTTTTCTACTTTCTTTGCCCTGATCTGCTTGAGCTAATAGCGCATCTATTGTGTTTCCATTCTGTAGTGCTAATTTAATATTAGATAAAGCCTCTTTATTTATTTCCGGAAGATTAACATCCTTTTCAAACTTTGCATAAGCTATATGGCTCTTATTATTCACTTTAGTTACTTTATACATTTTGTTATCACTGCTTAAATATTTGTCATCTTTTGAAACCTCTCTAGCAGTTTGAAATAATAACTTATCCGTATCCGAATCATAAATTTTATAATATCCTGTTTTTTTGCTATACCAATCATCAGCAACTACCAATTGTGTAGTTAGTGTAAGCAATATTAATATTAAATAAAACAATCTATTTCTTTTCATTTTCATCACCTCTGGTCTTATCTGATTTTATTTTCTTTTCTTTTTCATTTTCACCTAGTGAGCTGACAAAATGTCCTTTATCAAAATGTAATCTTTTCTTTTCTGTTCCGCCTTGTAACCTTTCTCTTGTTTCTCCTACTATTTCTGCTATAAGTACAGCCAAAACACCAGTTATAAATGTTGTATCTACTCCCCCAGCTCCGCCAAAGCGTGTAGGCGATGGTATATTATTAATATTATTTATAATAAGCTGAATTAAGTCACTAATTACAACTCCAACGACCCCAGCAATAAATGCACCTCTTCTAGATCTTCCTAGTACATAAGCAATAATAGCACCTATAATAGGATATACATAGTTAGGTTCTATAACCATTGCCTCAGGATCACTAGGTAGCACGTACCTTTGTACCAAGTAAATAGTTATACCGGATACTAGTGCACCAATAAGTGCTCTAATCCGTTCTTCTCCTGTTTCAGCTTTGATAAATAGGTATATAGCCAATCCCATAGGTATAACAAATCCACCAATATTTATAGATACCATATCCGTTATATTTATATCAGGTATAAATATTGTTGATAAAACTATAGCAATAAGTATTGCAAGAGCTGATTTATCGTTAAGTCTTAATCTATCAAGCACTCTATGGCCTAGTCCCATTAAAATAAGTACTGTAACAACTACTAATAAAATCATTCCACCAGACATATTGTTTCCTCCTTGTAAATAACTAATTATCTAACTAAATTTTGAATAAACTAATTAGCTGCATTCTCCTAATTGATACGTAATTTATTATTTTAATTGACTTTAGGTTTCCCTTACAATAATTAAACTATACTAAAAGCCGCTTGATAAAATTTCTGTATAAAGTTTGTTCGTTTACACCACAAACTTTGTCTTGAACTCAATTCTAAGCTTTTTTTAGAATTTCAAGTGCTCAAAATAAAAAAAAGCTTCTATTAAAGCATTATAGGAAGCTTTTTTTGAAACTCATTTACGAAAAGTTTTTTCTATTTAAAGCATTAAAAGCGAACTTTCCTATTCGTTATAAAAAATGATGTAGCTTTTTCCTACATCATTTTTTATCATAAAATATTTATTTTAAATTATTTTTTTGCTGGTATTATTACGGTAAATTCTGATCCTTTTCCTTCTTCACTATTTACTCTAACTTTTCCATTAAAAGATAATACGATATGTTTTACAATAGCTAACCCTAATCCTGTTCCTCCGACCTTCCTACTTCTAGCTTTATCCACTGTATAAAATCTTTCGAATAATCTAGAAACATTCTTTTTAGGAATACCTATCCCCGTATCTTTAACGATTATTATTATGTTGTTATACTTTTTATATGCTATTAATTGTACCCTTCCACCCGATTGTGTATATTTAATTGCGTTATCTAGTAGATTTATTACAAGTTGTTTAAACCAATCTCTATTACCATATATAATGGGTAAATTAAGATCAATTTCTGTTTGTAATTCGATTTGTTTAGAATTTGCAATTGGTGTAATAAAATCAGCAACTTCTCTGAGGGTTTCTCCAGGATCAATCTCACGAATTATAGATTTTGTTTCCATATTCTCTATTTCAGATAATGTTAGAATGTCATTTATTAATCTTTTCAATCTATCTGTTTCAATCTCAATAATATCTAAAAAATGCATTGCAACTTCTTTATCCTCTATAGCGCCTAATTTTAATGTTTCTACGAATCCATTTATTGATGTGAGAGGCGTTTTTAATTCATGAGAAACATTTGCAACGAAATCTGATCTAACCTTTTCTAATCTTCTAATTTCTGTAACATCTTTTATTACGGCTACTATTCCGATAATCCTAGTTGGATCATAATCCAACTGGATTGGATTCGTATTTATGTTTAAAGTCTTTCTCGTAGGTTGGTTAATTTTTATTTCAAAACTACTAGGTTCTGCAGTAAATACATCTATCAGCTGTTTATCTAATGAATACTCTATAATAATTTCAACGATATCTTTACCCATAACATCATTCGCATTTACATTAAAAAGTTTTTCCGCAGATTGATTAAATAATATAACATTTTGATTACTATCTATGGCGATGATAGGATCTATCATACTAGTTAAGAGTGCTTTAAATTTAGTATTACTATCTGATAATTGGAGGATCGTATTTTCAAGATGGTCTGCCATATGATTGAAATTAATTGCTAGCTCACCAATTTCATCAGTTGATTGCACCTTAACTCTTCTGTCAAATTTTCCATTAGCAATTTTCATTGAAGCTTCTATTATTTGTTTAATCGGATCCATTAGCCTACCAATAAATCTATATCCTAACAATAGTGCTGCAGCTAAACTAAATAAAACAGAGAATCCAATATAATAAAATAATTGTTGATTTACTTTATCTATTTTTGCTAAATCTATGGATAATCTTATTACAAATGTATTTTTATCTTCTAAATTTATAGGCAGCGCCACATAAAGCGTGTTCTCTCCAGTGGTACTGCTATAACGGATCTCTTTTCCTATTTCACCATTGAAAGCCTCTATTATTTCTGGTCTATTTCCATGATTCTCAGCCGGTAAACTATTAGCTAGTGTGTCTGCTAAGACTTCACCATTTTTATCAATAATTGTTATCCTCGACTCAATTTTATTGCCAAAATCCTCTGATATTCTTTGTAACTCTCCTGTATTAATTAATTCTCTATTCTCAGCAATTACACTTTCTATTAATTGAGCGTTTGAAATTAATCTTTCCTCAAGTTCTCTTGTATGGTTATTCGTTATAAGGCTCAAAGAAAGGAATCCTGTTAACAATGTGCTAACCAGAAGTATCAATGTAAAAACACCAAATATTTTTTTCTGCATGATTTCACCTACTTCATCTTATATCCTACGCCTCTTATAGTCTCAATATATTTGTTTGACTCATCGTCTCCAATTTTTTTTCTGAGGTGTCTTATATGCACATCGACAGTTCTTGTTTCTCCAAAATATTCATAGCCCCATATTTCATCAAGCAAAAAATTTCTAGATAATACCTTACCTCTATTTTCTGCTAATATTTTTAATAACTCAAATTCTTTAAGTGTTAACTCAATTTGAATGTTATTGATTGTGACTATATGTTTTTCTATATCAATAATTAAATCCTTTACATTAATAGTTTTTTCCCTACTTTCTTGTTTGCTTTCACTTCTTCTAAGAACAGCCTTTATTCTAGCAATAAGCTCCCTAACGCTAAAAGGCTTTGTTATGTAGTCGTCCGCACCTAACTCTAATCCTAAGATTCTGTCAGTTTCTTCACTTTTAGCAGTTAGCATAATAACAGGAAGCTTTTCATACTCTTCCATTCTGCGAATCCTTTTGCAAACTTCAATTCCATCAATTCCTGGAAGCATTAAATCTAGAATTACTAAATCAATAACATTATTTTTTATAATGTATATACATTCTTCTCCATTATCACATAGCAGAACATTATACCCTTCTCTCTCTAAATTAAATTTTATTAATTCTAGAATATGTTCCTCATCATCGACTATTAACACTGTTTTATTGTATTTATAATTCATTGCTTCACCTCTCGCTATATTAATTGAATTATTGCACCCATTCTACCTGTATTGCCTTTTTCTTTCCTGTAAGAATAAAATAAATCTACATTGCATCCTGTACACAAATTGGAAATTACTATATTTTCATCTAACAAACCAGCTTCTTGTAAAGTAATCCGATTCGCAGTCCATAAATTAAGCTGATATCTATTGTCTTCTATTAAAGAGATAAAACTAGAAGTATCTGAAAAACTACTATTAAATTCATCCACTACCCTTTTATCTATTTCATAGCAACATTCCCCTATCGATGGTCCAATTAATGCTATTATATCCTCAGGGTTGGATCCATACTCACTTATCATGGCCTCCACTGTTTTTTTACCTATTTTTAGTCTAGTTCCCTTCCAGCCAGCGTGGCTAACACCAATAGCTTTTTTTATAGGATCTACAAAAAATATAGGTACACAGTCAGCAAATATAGTCAATAAAGGAATACCCTTAACATTGGTAACTAAACCATCTATTTCACTATAATCTTTTTCTTTAAAATAACCTTTTCCAGCGTCTTTTTCAGTAACTATTTTTATAACATCCTTATGTACTTGATCCGATATTACTAGTTTTTTATAATCAACTCCAATGGCACATGCAAACCTTCTAATATTTTCCTTTATATTACTTTCAATATCTTCAGTTTTTAGACCTATGTTTAATGAGTTATATCCGCCTTGGCTAATGCCACCGATTCTGGTACTGAATCCATGTTTAATAAATGGTATGTTTTTTAACCTTTTAAATGTTATAAACCGAACCTCTCCTTTTGATTCCACATTATACGCCACTATTAACACCTCCTAAATAGTAGACAAGAGCAAGAAAATACCTGCTCTTGTCTACTATTATTCTGTTTTTTCGCTTAAAATCTTTTTTACTTCATCCATAAAAGTATTGATATCTTTAAATTCTCTATATACAGATGCAAATCTTACGTATGCAACTTCATCAAGATCTTTAATTTTATCTATTACTAGGTTTCCTATTAGCTCTGTTGTAATCTCTCGTTCCATCGTATTATATATTTGTTTTTCTATTCCATCTACGAGATCTTCAATATCTTTTATAGATACAGGTCTTTTTTCGCAAGATCGTATTACGCCATTTAATATCTTATTTCTATTATATGGTTCCCTGTTACCGTTTTTCTTAACTACTATTAATGGGATCTCATCAACTTTTTCATATGTAGTAAATCTTTTAGCGCATGACATACATTCTCTTCTTCTTCGTATCGCTTGTCCTTCATCAGTTGGTCTGGAATCTATTACCTTTGAATCATTATATGAACAAAATGGGCAATTCATCATAATTCCTCCTTCCATTTATTATAATATATTTATTGTTAACTATTTTCTTATACACTTATATACATTATAATATAGTAAAATTTAGATGTCTAACTGTTTTAGAAAATACTTTTTGTATTACAGCTATAATGATAGAAGGAATATATATTTATAATTTTATAATACCCTATAAGCTAATATTAATTGTCCTTAAATTGTTTCTGAAGAAACCTTTGGTTTTTCTTTTGGAATATACGTTACTTCCTCATTATTATATGGTTTTATAGACTCTGCACCATCTTTAATTTCAATTAAGATTACATCTTCCCCAATTTTTTTTATCTGATTCCACTTTATTTCGTACTCTAATTCCTTGCTAAACAATCCAATTATTCTTCCACTATCCGGAATTATAATTGCGTTTATTTTTCCTTTTTGCAAATCAACTTCTAAATCTGTGATCATTCCTATTCTCCTACCATCAGTTATATTAACCACTTCTTTTTCTGTTAGATCAGATGCTTTTATCATGTTTTCCCTCCTACTATGGATATACTACACTAGTTATATTCCTATGTTTATATATTTTAAGTCAGAATTATTACATAAAATTATATGTGTTTATAAATGCAAAAATAAGAACCCCACCCATTAACGCAATCAAAGATTGCTCATGGGTCCCGGGAACCTTGTTGTATTCATAATAAAATCCCTCGTTAAAGAGGGATTAAATATGTTTTCTCATATGTCTTAAGGCTGTTTTTTCTAATCTAGATACTTGAGCTTGGGATATTCCAATTTCATCTGCCACTTCCATTTGTGTTCTTCCTTCAAAAAATCTTAATGAAAGTATATGCTTTTCTCTAGGATTCAATTTTTTCATAGCCTCGCGCAAAGCTATTCCATCTATCCAGCATTCATCTTCACTTTTTTCATCGCTGACTTGATCCATAACAAATATAGCATCTCCACTATCCTGATAAATTGGTTCAAAAAGGGAAACTGGATCTTGTATCGCATCTAAAGCAAATACCACATCTTCCCTTGGTAGATTTAATTCTTCAGCAATCTGTGTAACTGTTGGTTCCTTACCATTCTTATTAATAAGCTGATCTCGTACTTGAAGAGCCTTATACGCCGTATCTCTTAAAGATCTACTAACTCTAATGGAGTTATTATCTCTCAAGTATCTTCGTATTTCACCAATAATCATAGGCACTGCGTATGTAGAAAAACGCACATTATGACTAAGATCAAAGTTATCAATAGCCTTTATAAGCCCAATACATCCGACTTGAAATAAATCATCAACATGCTCTCCTCTATTATTAAATCTTTGGATTACACTTAGCACTAATCTTAAATTCCCTTGTATAAACTCTTCCCTAGCACTGTTATCTCCTTTATGTATACGATCAAACAATACTCGCATCTGACTATTTTTTAGTACTGGTAATTCTGATGTATTCACTCCGCAGATTTCAACCTTATTAATATGCATTGTTTTTCAGTCCCTTCACTATGAATTACCCCTTTAGTATTTAAAATTATTGACCTTTTGACTGAAATTATACATTGATTAATTATAATACTATAAATATAAACTATATTTCTTATATAATAAAAAAAGCTTCTGGTGAAGCATTATTAGGAAGCCTTTTTGAAACTCATTTATGAAAAATTCTTTTCTATTTAAAATATTAAAGGAGAATTTTCCTATTTGTTATAAAAAAAAGCAGTAAGCTGTCTAATCTATGCAATGGTGTAATTACTTAGATCACAGCAAATCTGCTTTTATACCAATCGATTAATTTCCTTTTGTAGTCTCGCAATAATTCTCTTTTCCAACCTAGAAATATAGGACTGTGAAATTCCTAAAATATCAGCAACCTCCTTTTGGGTCTTTTCTTGTCCAGTATTTAGACCAAATCGCAACTCCATTATTTTTCTTTCTCTCTTAGATAATTTTTCTAAAGATATTTTTAAAAGTTCCCTATCTACTTCCTCTTCTAAAAATTTATGTATAATATCGTTTTCAGTTCCTAATATATCCGAAAGAAGGAGTTCATTTCCATCCCAATCAATATTTAAAGGCTCATCGAAGGAAACCTCCATCCTTATTTTACTATTTCTTCTTAAATACATTAAAATCTCATTTTCAATACAGCGTGAAGCATATGTAGCAAGTTTAATATTCTTTTCAGGATTAAATGTATTTACCGCTTTAATCAACCCTATTGTTCCTATTGAAATTAAATCTTCTATACCTATTCCTGTATTTTCAAATTTTCTTGCAATATAAACTACTAAGCGGAGATTTCTTTCTATTAAAATAGTTCTAACTGTACTTTCATCGTCTCTAAGTTTAGATATTAAAAAATTCTCTTCATCATTACTCAGAGGTGGAGGTAGAGCTTCACTACCCCCTATATAATAAATACTTTCCTCGTTATATAATTTGAGTTTCTTTAAAATTTTAATAAAGTAATAACGATACATTAATTTGATATTTTTTATAGTTTTTTTCAATTTGCATGCCTCCGTTTCAATTTTGTATGCCTGAATTGAATTCATACATATCCTTTAAATAATATCTGGATGTAATAATGCCTTATAATCTCCAGATTTCGAAAGTCTTTTATGGTAAATTGCAATAATAATTTCTTTAATATCTCTATTGTGATCTTCATTTTGAACGAATACATTATCTGGTTTAAAGCCAATTAACATACCATTTTCTGTGCCTAATGCCTGATAAGGTATTATTCTAAATCTAGTGATCCAACTGGTGCCACTTAGCTGTGCAATTATTTTATCAAAATTAAATATATAATTATTTATAAAAAAATCTTTAATTTCACTAGGAAAAAGAATTTCTATTGCACTATATTCAACAATGATCACTGGATACTTACTAATTGGATCTGTTAATGAATTTCCTGTATCCACTAGCCCCTTTAAATATGCATTTTCTCCATTAATGCTTATGCAAATATCTATTAATATCTTTTCCTTAGTTAATTGTTTTTGAATATATCCCCAACAAAACTGAATTAAAATATAGCCCACCCCACAAGAAATAAATATGGTTTTTATAGTAATATTAGATATGTAAAAAATACCATTACTTACAATTCCATTGAAACTTGTAAAATAAAATAAGGCAAATCCTGCTCCTCCAAATACTAGAGTTATTAGATAAAATATGCCTATCAATCTAAAAAAATCTTTAAACCGATATGGAGTAAAAGAAATAATAATTATAAGCATTGAACAAGCAAGTTTCATTAATATAGAAAATAAAAAATGTAAGGATGGAAAAAATATAATAAATGCATATAAAGCACCAAATGAAGATGATAAAATTAATTTTATTCGTTTAGTTGGGTATTTAGCAAATTTGCTTGTCAGAGATAGTATGATATAGTTCATAATGAAATTTTCTAAAAATACGTATTCTGCATATACGATCATTTATTCCCCTCCTATAGGGACATATTCTATTTAATATAGAACTATTCATTTTTTTCTTATTTATGTATATTATATAGGATTGTATATTATTTTTTTGTCATTATCTGAAGTCGAAAAAATACTTTATATTTCGTTTAAAGTTGAAAAATGTTATAGAAAAAGACCAAAACTTAAGTTTTGGTCTTTCTGAATTATTTTTAAGTTGTCTAAATACTATCTTTTTCTTCTAAGGAAGATCGGGATATCTAGATCTTCATTTCTATCATTTCTTGTATCTTCTTCAATTGTAGCAGCGACTTCATCTGCATCAGCGGTTCCTTTGGTTTCAGTTTTCTTGAAAATATCTTTTTCTTTTGTATCTATCATCCTTACCAAGTCATTATCAAATCCTGTAGCAATTACAGTTATTCTAATTTCATCCTTTAAATCTTCATTAATTACTGCACCAAAAATAATATTTGCATCTTGATCAGCAGCCTGTGCTACTAGCTCAGCTGCCTCATTAACTTCAAGTAACCCTAAATTAGATCCACCTGTAATATTTAAAAGAACTCCTTTGGCACCTGCAATTGATGTTTCTAATAATGGACTTTGAATCGCTTGTCTTGCTGCTTCAGCAGCTCTATTTTCACCACTTGCTTTACCTATACCCATATGGGCTAAACCTTGCTCTGACATAATTGTCTTAACATCAGCAAAGTCGAGATTAACAAGTCCTGGCACAGCAATTAAATCTGAAATACCTTGAACACCCTGCATCAATACATCATCTGCTATTTTAAAAGCCTCTAGCATAGTTGTTCTCTTTTCAATTACTTGAAGTAATCGATCGTTTGGTATCGTCACCAAAGTATCCACACGATTCTTTAACTCTTGTACACCTTGCTCTGCATGTAACATTCTTCTTTTTCCTTCAAAAGTAAAAGGCTTCGTTACTACTCCAACTGTAAGTATACCTAACTCTTTAGCAATTTCTGCAACAATAGGCGCAGCTCCTGTACCAGTTCCACCACCCATTCCAGAAGTAATAAATACCATATCTGCCCCTTGAAGTAATTGGGCAATATCCTCTCTACTTTCCTCTGCTGCCTTCTTTCCAATTTCAGGATTAGCTCCAGCACCTAAGCCTCTAGTAAGCTTTTCTCCTACTTGCAATTTATGCTCAGCCTTAGAGGTGAATAAAGCTTGCTTATCCGTATTTACAGAAATAAACTCCACTCCTCTTAATCCCGACTCTATCATGCGATTTACTGCATTATTTCCTCCTCCGCCAACACCAATTACCTTAATATTAGCGAATGGCTCCATATTCATATCGAATTCCAACACAATATTACCCCCTTGTTATGTAAATAGCTATATTCGGTTTATGCCATGGTATACTCCACGGTTATCTTGTGTAAATATTAAATCCAAATAAAATTATAAAGTTGGATTTTTCATTAGTAAGATATGTAATCTGTAAACTTTTATAAACTATAGATTAATTCAACAAAAATATCGAATTTCCTTTTTTTATTATCAATAATATGTAAAATTTCGTTCTTAATAATTAAAAATAGAAAAATTACAACCTAAGCCCTATTTTTTACTTCTAATTGTTGAGTCTCTTAACCCAGCTTATTTTATGGTTGATCTAGACCTAATTTTATCTAGTAAGTGCCTACGAATAATAGCAAAATTCTGGAAAAGTCTGCCTCCAAAAGCAAAAATTGCTGCATAATACAAGGGAACTCCAAGTCGGTCCCCTATATAGGCTAAAAATCCAGCCAAAATAGCATTGCCAAAGAAACCAGATACAAATATCTCAGTATTAAATTTATTTTCAAGCATTGCACGTACTGCTCCAAAAACTGAATCTAGAGAGGCTAAAATTGCAACTGAAATATATAAAGCGTATTTAGCTGGATATGTTATATCTAGCTTCAGACCTAAGAAAAGTCCTAGCATTAAGCCTAGTATTGCAAAGATCATTCTATTCACCTTCCTTTGGTTTTAAATATTTCCACATAATATTATTATGGTATTTAGAAATTCTTACATGATCATATACCTCTACTTCTACTCCTAAATTATAAACATCCTTTAAAAGAGTAACGTACGAATCTGGCGACTTAACTGCAGCACCTAAAGTATCTGGATTCCCAATTGCCTTTATTATAAAGGGCTGTCCATAGGTGTAATTGTTAATTGTGATAGTAGCTCCAGCACACTTTATTTCAGAAGTACTCATTATTCTTTGCCCATTAATAGATAAGGCCTCAGCTCCTGCTATTTTCAAAGCATTTACTACTCTAAGAACATCCAAATCATGTATAACTAAATTGTTAGGATCCTCCCACTCATATAGTTCTCTTTCGCTATCACTAAGCTTAATAATAACTCCAGGCCCTTCTAAATCTGTAAAACCACCAATTGTTTTAAGTAGTTGATTTTCTTTTTCTAAAACATCCTTTATACTTCCGCCCTCTTGAATCGCTTTTTCATATTCAATAAGTTTGTTTTTATTAGAAACAATAAGTTCTTTAATATTGGAAACTTCTTCTTGCTCTCTTCTAACCATATTTTTAAGGTCAGCTATTGTGTTTAAGGTTACAAAGCTATAGTCACCTTCCACATTTTTTAATTGAAAAGCTATAAAAAATCCAAGAATAATAAACAAAGGAATAATTACTATTTTATTTAACTGTGTTTTCATTATTAGGCCCTCCCCTTTCTAAGAAGTGGCATCTATCGGCTTTGCGTATTGGAAGTTTGTTGTCTTATTATAGCGAGGTATTACAATATTATTTTCTTTTTTAACATTAACTTGCAGATTATATTCTCTCAGTAATTCAACAATACCGAAACGCATATTCAAAGCCGCCTCTAAGGATTCTGCATCACCCACTGCTTTTATATTAAATGGCGGTAGCATAGGTACAGAATTAATTAGTACAGAGTTAGAACTATAGTAAATTTCAGTGTTTGAAGTATATCTCTGATCATTTATTGAAATAGCTTCTGCCCCTGCTCCATTTAAAACATTAATAACACTTAGAAGAAGATCATAATTATACATAATAGTGCTGCCATCACCTTCACCTAAATGTGTTTGTATCGGATCATCTATTGTAATCGTAATACCTGGTCCTTCTACAGTTTTATATCCAGATATTACTTGATATTTTTCCAAATCATTTTTTAAATTCTTAATAATAAAACTTTCATCTGCTTCTGATAATTCATATTCCTTTAATCTGATTTCTAGTTGTGTAAGCTCCTCCGTCAAGCCCGCTTTTTCGTTTCTTAGCTCTTTTAACTCCAAGGCTAATTGTTGTGCTTTTTGTGCAGATAAAACTCCACCCGTATCTCTATTTACAGTTTTAAACTGCATCGATATACCAACGCCTAAAATAGTACAAAGGGCTCCTAAGGCAACCTTTCCTTTTAGATCTTTCATATCTTACTCCTCCCATGTGTTCCTATCCATTACGGAAATATTCCCCTCATATCTCATATCTATTACAACATTCCTGATATTTTTAGTATATAGATTAATTAATATTTCATCTAAAGCCACCATAAGGTATGCAGGTTCTTTTCCTTCACCTAACCATACATCGCCACCATCTATAGTTATTAAACGTATATTGTTTTCTTCACTAATATTAATTTCAGAAATCATATCAAAAATAGAAGTCAATTTAGCTGCCTTCAATATATCTAAAGCAGATTTTAAAGCTTTATCATTGGCAGCCTCAATCTTTTCTCCCGTTTTGAAACTTTTAAATTCTACTCCAGTAATTATAATATGGTCATTAGCAATATAACTATCCCCAGCCCTAAGGGCTACATTTTCTTCATCTATATATATATAAGAACCCATATAAGGTATTATAGCATATTCTGCTCTTTCCTTCACTTCAATTGTAATAGTTTTAGGAAGTTTTCTCCCTACCTTTGCATCTTTAATATATGCATGAGTTTCTATAGCACTTTCTATTTCCTCTAAATTATATTTAAATATATTTTTATTTGTAACTAAATTAGAAATATTTATAATTTCCTCCACTTTCACTTGTTCATTACCATTGACCACAATTTCCTTTAAGTTCATTATATCGGACTGTAATAAGTAATATATTCCCCAAAATATAAATACAATGGCAAATAATATACTTGAAATTTTCATTTTTATTTTTCGTATTCTTTTTCTTTTTTCAATATATCTTTCTTTAGTGGCCATTTTATCCCCTACCTTCATACCTTGTCCAATAAAACCGGATATTAAGAGCAGCATAATGCCGCTCTAATATATAATTATATTAAATTCAATAAATGCTTTAATTATCCTTTTTTATTTTTGCGCCTAATGTACTTAAAATATCCTGTATATTTTCGTAACCTCGTTCTATATGCTTTATATTTTCCACAATTGTGGTGCCATCTGCAGCTAAACCAGCTAATATTAATGCCGCTCCGCCTCGCAAATCTTGTGCCACTACTGTAGCACCACTTAATTTAGACACACCCTTAACAACAGCTATCCGTCCATCTACTTTTATATTAGCACCCATTCTCGTTAATTCATTTGCATGCTTATATCGATTTTCAAATATATTTTCAGTAATTATTGATATTCCATCACTTAATGTCATTAAAGCCATCATTTGAGCTTGCATATCTGTCGGATATCCAGGATAGGGTAAGGTTCTAATTGATTCCACAGCTTTGATTTCTTTAGGAGCTATTAGCTTTAAGCTGTGATTATAGATTTGGACCATACATCCACATTCTCTTAGTTTGTATAAAATTGATTGCAAATGCTCATGTATTACATTTTTTAAAACAATTTCACCTTTTGTAATAGCTGTAGCTATTAAATAAGTTCCTGCAACAATTCTGTCCGGTATTATATTATGTTCTACATCATACAGTTTTTTCACACCTTCTATATGGATAGTTGCAGTTCCAGCACCAGAAACTCTTGCTCCCATAGCATTCAAAAAATTTTCTAAATCGATAATCTCCGGTTCTCTAGCAGCATTTCTAATAGTAGTAGTTCCACTGGCAAATACTGCAGCTAACATTATATTTTCTGTAGCTCCCACGCTAGGAAAATCTAATTGAATATCACAGCCTCTTAATTTAGTAGCTTCACAAGTTAAAAATCCGTGTTTTTCCTCTATTTTTGCACCCATTTCACGTAAGGACTTTAAGTGTAAGTCAATAGGTCTTGGGCCAATTTCACAACCTCCAGGATAACTAATTTTTACCTTCCCACATCTGGAGAGCATAGCTCCTAGAAAAATAATTGAGGATCTCATTTCTCTAACTAAATCTTCTGGTATTTCATAGTTGTTCAGTTCCCTCGAATCTACAACAATAGTTCCATTTTCCCTTTTGATTGAGCACCCTAAAGATGTTAATATTCTTTCCATAATATCTACATCTAAAAGCTTCGGTATATCATGAACAACATTCACACCACCATTTAATACAGTAGCAGCTAGAATTGGTAAAACAGAATTTTTAGCACCACCTACTCTGATTTCTCCACCAATTCTATTACCACCGCAAATAATGAGTTTACTCATTATCCAGTCACCTCCAGAACTAATAAATATTTATTTAAAATTGCACAGTATGTATCAAAAAACAAATATATAAACATAATATGCAATAGTTCTGAAGGTGTGTCTTAATTATTCTTTCTTAGAAGAGATTCTATTTCATTATATATACGATCTGCTGCGTCAATAATACCTTCTTCTCTACTGGCATCTCCCATGGCTCTTAGGATTTCTCTGTTATTTAATATTTCATCGATTTTTTTATTTAATATTTCTCCACTTAACTCTTCTTCTCGTATCACTACTGCTGCTCCTTTACTTGCCATAGCATTTGCATTGTACTCCTGGTGATTTTCAGCTGTATGAGCTTTAGGTATCAGTATTGCAGGTTTACCTACTGCTGTAATCTCAGAAATAGTGATTGCCCCTGCACTACATACAATTAAATCTGATGCATTTACAGCTACAGGCATATCATTAATGTAAGGCATAACTTCATGATTATTTGCTAAATCAGATATATTGATGTTCTTCATAGTGTCATCATATAATCTCTTTCCAGTAACTAACAGAAGTTTATAGTCTTTAGGCTTATTTTTCTTCAGTATTTCTATAACAGCATTATTTATTTTTAAAGCTCCTCCACTGCCACCTACAACAAGTACAAGAGGAATATTTGATTCAGTTCCATATTTTTCCTTAGCCATTTCCTTTGTAATGCTAAAAAACTCTGCTCGTATTGGATTCCCTGTAACCACTAGTTTATTCTTACTTTTAAAATATTTTTCTGCTTCCTTAAAGCTAAGTGCAATCTTATCTACATATCGATCTAAAATACGATTCGTAAGCCCAGGAAAAACATTTTGCTCGTGAATTATAGTTTTAATGCCTAATTTAGCTGCCATATAAACCACAGGTCCACATACAAACCCACCCGTACCTATAACAATATCCGGTCTAAAATCTTTTATTATTTTTCTTGCTTCTATTATTCCTTTAAAAAGCATTCCTGCACTCTTTATATTGTGCATGGAAATTTTTCTTTTTAAATAGCTTACTGTAACAAATTTTATTGGATAGCCTGCCTTAGGTACTACATCACTTTCCATACCTTTTTCAGTACCAATGAATAATATTTCTGCACTTGGATATTTTTCTTTAATTTTGTTGGCAATAGATATCGCTGGATAAATATGTCCACCAGTACCTCCACCACTCAAAATCACTCTCATCATCTTCAGCTCCTGTCTAAGTTAGTATGTTTCGATATATTTAGCACAATTCCTATGGCCGACATAAAAATAACCAAAGAGCTTCCTCCATAGCTAATAAAAGGAAGTGGCATACCTGTAACAGGCATAGATGATGTTGTAACAGCAATATTAATCATAACCTGAACAGCTATCATAGTGATAACGCCTGTAGTCATAAGGCATCCTAGCATATCTGGTGCACTCATAGCAATTTTTATACCTCTCCATATTAAAATCATAAATAAAAGAATAACAGTTACGCCACCAATAAAACCTAATTCTTCTGCAATAATTGAAAATATAAAATCATTTTGTGGCTCCGGTAAATAAAAATGTTTTTGTACACTTCTACCTAGACCTCTACCAAATATTCCACCCGTACCTATAGCTAATAGAGATTGTATCACTTGAAATCCGGTATCTGTTGGATCTTTCCATGGATCTAAAAAAGCTGTAATCCTTTCTGCTTTATATCCACCTCCGCTTAGAAAAATATACATAAGCAGCGAAACTAATGCAGTGACCCCCGCTCCAGCTATAGCCATAAAATGTGAGAATTTAATGCCTCCTACAAAGACCATGGCAAAAATCATAACAACTACTACAAAGGCAGTACTAAAATCTGGCTGTGCATAAATTAATCCAAAGTATAGTCCTATAATTAACAAGTACGGAACTATCCCCTGTGATAAAGTTTGCATTTTTTCTTTTTTACGACTAATACTAGTCGGTATAAATATTATAGCTGCAAATTTTGCAACCTCTGAAGGCATAAATGTTAAGGATTCTCCTATACCTAACCATCTTTGTGCGTAATTCCTTTCGATACCTAATGGAGTTAATACTAACACTAATAGCACAATACTTGTAAAAAAAGCGAAATTTGCATATTTTGACCAATGCCAATAGTTTACTTTTGAGAAAAAAATCATAGAAAAAGTACCTACAGTAGCCCATACCAGAACCCTTTTTAAGTAATGATATCCATCATTCATATTAACTAAAGTATATGAGTAGCTAGAACTAAATACCATAATGATGCCAATAATAACCAGCATACATACGGAAATAAGTAGAATAAAATCCTGAGGCTGTTTTTTTGCCATTTTTCTACCCCCTTAACCTTGCAACAATTTCTTTAAAATGTTTTCCTCTCACCTCAAAGTTTTCATACATATCCCAGCTAGCACATGCAGGTGAAAGAAGTATAGTATCCCCGCTGGATGCTATGCCATAAGCCTCTTTAACTGCTTCTTCCAAATCGCCAACCATAGTTACAGAGATAAAACCTAATCTATTAGCCGTATCTAATATTTTCTTTGCAGTTTCTCCATATACAAACATATGCTTTACCTTTCCTTCAAAAGCATTAATGAAACCTTCAAAATCCGTGCCTTTATCCAATCCTCCAGCTAATAATAAAATAGGTGCATCTACAGCCTCTAAAGCTTTAATAGCTGCGTCAGAATTCGTAGCCTTTGAATCATTGATAAATTTTACTCCATCAATGACATCTACTGATTCTATTCTATGCTCTACTCCTTTGAATGTTTTTAAAGTGTGTCTAATGACTTCAACATCTACATTTAAAGCAAGTGTCATAGCCGTAGCAGCTAAAGCATTTTCTAAATTATGCTTACCTGGAATATATATATCATCTACAGAAATTATTTCTTTTTTCTCACCATCCTTTAAGAATACAATGTTTTTATCATCAACAAAAACACCTTCCTTAAGGGGTGTTTTTCTACTAAAGTAAATTTTACTTGCACATAAATCCTTACTTGTATCTCTCAGAATCTCATCGTCATAGTTTATAACAGCTACATCATTCACATCTTGATTTTTAAATAAATTAAATTTGGCCTCTTTATAGTTCTCCATAGTTTTATGCCTATTTAGGTGATCCGGTGTCAAATTAAGAATCGCACCTACCTTAGGGCAGAAACTAGTTATACTCTCTAATTGAAAGCTACTGGCTTCAATAACAATTACATCTTCGTCTTTCGTTTCCAACGCCTTAGATATGAAAGCTACACCTATATTACCTACTACATGGGTAGTACGGCCAGCATTTTTAAAAATCTCTCCAACTAAAGCCGTTGTTGTTGTTTTACCGTTTGTTCCTGTAATAGCTACCATATTTCCTCTAGATAATCTATATGCTAATTCTATCTCTCCAATAACTTGTATTCCTTTACTCTTGATTTTTTTTATAAAGGGTATATCTAATGGTACTCCTGGAGAAACCACTACTAAATCTAAGACTCCTAGGGTTTCTATGTTTTCAGGATTACTACCCAATACATAATTTACATTAAGATTTGAAAGTAAAGCAATACTATCTTTTAAATCCTCTTCTTTCTTCGAGTCATTGACTATTACATTAGCACCCAATTCACACAATACCTTTACTAAAGGAATTCCTGTAACAGCTAAACCAACAACCAATACATTTTTACTTCTTAGATTCATAAATGCACCTACTTTCTTAATTTAAAGCCAATACTCCTACTAAGCATAGAATAACAGTAACAATCCAAAATACGATTACCACCTTAGTTTCTGCCCATCCACTGAGCTCATAATGATGGTGAAGAGGGCTCATTTTAAATATACGTTTTCCCGTAAGCTTAAATGAAATTACCTGTAAAATAACCGATAAAGACTCTGCAAAATATATGCCACCGACTATTGGTATGATTAATGCTACATTCATAAGTATAGCAACAGCCGAAATTGCTCCACCTAGAGCCAAAGATCCTGTATCTCCCATAAAAACCTGGGCCGGATGTGAATTAAACCTTAAGAAGCCCAAACATGTACCTGTTACTGCTGCAGAAAAAATTGCTAAAGTAGTATAGCCCCAATCCATTGCCAATATAGAGAAAAATGCTGCAATAATTAGAGTTACACCTGAAGCTAAACCATCTAGACCATCAGTTAAATTGACACTATTTACAGTAGCTACTACAACAAATACTACGAAGGGTATATATAAAGCACCTAAATCCAAGTACTGAGGTATCGTAATACTACCAATAGTAAAGCTTCCTCTAATAAAAGGTACTATTACCTTAGTTCCCATAACCGAAATGCTAGATTGATAAATTGCTAAAAATATAGCAACGATAATTTGTAGACTTAGCTTTTGATATGCTCTTAAACCTAAAGATCTTTTTAAGACTACTTTTATAAAATCATCAATAAATCCTATTATTCCAAAGGCAACTGTCGCTCCTAATGCAACTAATAAATCTCTATTAATTAATCCCGCTGTAAATGAAGTAACTAATATTGATGCAATTATAATGATGCCCCCAATAGTAGGAGTTCCTGTTTTTTGCAAATGACTTTTAGGACCTTCCTCTCTTACAGTTTGACCTACTTTAAGTCTCTTTAAAAATGGTATTATTAAAGGACCTAATATTAATGTTACAAAAAATCCAATAATAATAGTATATATAATCTGCTTATGTTCTAATATCATTATATTAGCTCCTCTCTTGTAAAAACCTTACTATTTCCTCCATTGCCATACCCCTGGAACCTTTAACTAAAATTCCATCGCTTTCACCAACATACTTTCCTAAAATTCTTATTGCTTCTTCATTATCCTGTACATTAAAGATACTATTTTCATTCACTCCATTTTTTTGTGCTTCTAGACCAATCCAATTAGCCATATCTCCTACAGTAATTAATATATCAATTTTCTTTTTAGCTAAATGCTTACCTACACTCCGATGTCCTTCTTCGGCAAAGCTACCCATTTCAAACATATTTCCTAGGACTGCAATTTTTCTATTGCATTTTATATTATCTAAAACATCCAAAGCTGCTTTCATAGAATCAGGACTAGCATTATATGCATCATTAATAATTTTCATATGATCCTTGTTTATTACTTCTAGCCTCATCTTTGATGGTTTGAAATTATCTAGCCCTCTTTGTATTTCTTCCGAAGTCATATTATATTTAAGCCCAATCCAAACGGCCGCTAATCCATTATATACATTATGTAATCCTAGTTGCTTTATTTTAAATGTTTCAGATTTCCCATTAATATCTACTGTAAAACTACTGCCCAATTCACCTAAATCCTCAACTTTACTAGGGTAAAAATCGTTTTTTGAAGATAATCCATAGAAAATTACTTCATATTCTTTATCATCTTTACTAATTTTTCTTAAATACTCATCATCCCCATTAACTAACAAATAATTTCCCTTACCAAAGTTAGTAGCGATCTCCATTTTTGCCTTCATTATCCCCTCTTTACTTCCAAGGTGCTCAATATGTGAAACACCAATATTGGTTATTACACCAATTTCAGGGTCTACGATATTTACTAAATCTAAGATTTCTCCAAAAGAAGACATGCCCATTTCTAATACAGAAATTTGATGATTACTTTCTAGATTAAATAGAGTCATGGGTAGCCCTATTTGATTGTTAAAATTACCCATATTTTTATGAACATCAAATTTACCAGATAGAACTCCACTAATTAAATCCTTTGTTGTTGTTTTTCCTACACTACCAGTTACACCGATAAATGGAATATTAAAAAGCTTACGATAGTACTTACTGATATCCATTAAAGCTTCTAAAGTATCTTGTACCTGTATAACTGCTATATTATTAGGTATACAACTATCCTCTACTTTGTTTTCTTGTATTAATACGGCATTCGCACCTTTTTTTATGGCATCATTGATAAACATATGCCCATCGAAATTCTCGCCTATGATAGGTATGAATAGACTTTCTTCTTTTAATGTACGAGTATCAGTGGATACTTGTTTTACAATATCAAAATTACCTTTATTAATTACAACACCATTACATGCCTTTGCAATGGCTTCAATGCTTTGGTTAATCATATTAGCCCTTCCTTCCTAGCAATTTCTAATGCTACCTTTCGATCATCGAAGGGTAGTATATCTTTTCCTATTGTTTGTGTTAATTCATGTCCCTTACCTGCAATAATAATTATATCCTTTTTTTCTGTTATTTTAATAGCATATTCTATTGCACATTTTCTATCTACAATTATCTTATATTGATCTGTTACTCTTTTTATTCCACCTTCAATCATACTTGTTATTTTTTCTGGGTCCTCTGTTCTTGGATTATCAGAAGTTATGATAGTATAATCACTATATTTACCAGCTATTTCACCCATTACAGCTCTCTTAGTGCTATCCCTATCTCCTCCACATCCGAATACAGTGATGATACGATTTTGTGCAAACTCTTTAGCAGATTTAAGAATATTTTCTAAAGCATCAGGGGTATGAGCATAATCAACAATAACAGCAAGTTCCTTTATTTCATGGATGATTTCAAATCGTCCTGGTACACCATTCATATTATTGAGCGCTACACATATTTCATCTAAGCTAAGACCTAATACGTAACAGATTAAAATTGCTGGCATTATATTATAAACAGTGAATATACCCGGTATTTTAATATAAAAAGATTTTGTTCCTATAGGCGTATGTAAATCAAAGCTTACACCATTAATATCCGTAATGATATTCGTAGCGTAAACATCGGCTTTTTCCTTAATGCCAAAGGTTAGCAGCGGTGTTTTAAGTCCTTTAACTTCTTCTGCTATAATCTTTCCATGAAAATCATCAACATTAATAATATTACATAATGTTGTCTTATAAAACAACTTTTTCTTTGCATTTCTATAATTATTCATATTATCATGAAAATCTAAATGTTCTGGAGTTAAGTTAGTGAACACACCAATAATATATGTACATTCATCTACTCTCCCTAATTCTAAAGCATGGGAGGAGACCTCCATAATACATGTGTCCATTTTTTCTTTTACCATTTCAGAAAATATTTTTTGTAGATCTAGAGCTTCTGGCGTAGTACGAACTGCTTCTCTTTGCATATTTCCAATCCAATTAGATATCGTACCAATTAAACCAACATTCTTTCCATAAAACTCCAAAATGTTTTTAACCATATATGTAACAGAGGTTTTACCATTCGTACCTGTAATTCCTATAACAGGTAATTTTAGAGTAGGAGTACCATAGAAATTATTTGCCAGCTTTGCCATTTCACTTCTTACATTTTTTACTTGAATAACAGTCACCTTATCTGTTTTTATTTCCTTTTCCGAAATAATTGCTACTGCACCTTTATTAATTGCCTCCTCTATATATAAGTATCCAGATGTCTTAAAGCCATTTACACATATGAACAAACTATTCTTCGTTACTCGCCTTGAATCAAATTCAATGCTACTTATTTTTATGTCTGTACATCCAATAATTCTATGGACTTCAATATTTTCTAATAGCTCTTTTAAAAGCATTTGGACACCTCCAAGTACTACTATATAGTATTAACTGTTATACTGCTTTTTAAAAGGCAACTAAAAATTAAAGTATATTTCTTTAACTTTAGTTGCCTTTTTAAAAATATTATTCTTCCCTATAGTAAATTGATACTATTCAGGCTTAAATTCCACACTAATTATTGTACCTGATTCTACAGTCGTTCCTTCTTCTGGATATTGGCTTGTTGCTAATCCACTTCCGCTTATTTTTAACTTTAAGCCTAAATTATTTAAAATTATATTAATTTCTTTTATAGTTTTTCCCTTTAGGTTTGGAACCTGTACAGTTGTAGGAATATTTTCATTTGGCTTAGTATACAGCAGAATAATAGATTTTTCTGGCACACTTGCTCCTGGTTTCGGAAACATATCTACAACCAATGCATTTTCATTGTCAGAATATTCTGGTTCGGTATTAGATTGAAGATTATTCTCTCCTAATATTTTACTAGCTTCTTTAACAGTCATATTTCTAACCTCAGGTACTGTTACTTTTACTCTGCCAAACTCTTCTTCTTCCTTATCTGTATAGCTTGGTTTAACATCTAAATATCTTAGAGTTTCCTCTAATACTTCTTTAGCTATTGGGGCTGCTGTTGTACTTCCATACGTACTAAATCCTGCTGGCTCATCAACGATTGCTAATATTGCTAACCTAGGATCATCAGCTGGTGCTATACCAACAAAAGAAGACACATACAAGCCTTGAGCATATCTTCCATTAACAACCTTTTGTGCAGTACCAGTCTTACCACCTACCCTATATCCTGGGATATAGGCATGACTTCCGCCACCATCAGAAACAACGGATTCCATTATTTCTCTCATTGTTCTAGAAGTTTTTTCTGAAATAACCTGTCGAATCATTAATGGTTCAAATCGATGAACTACATTACCTTCATCGTCCGTTAACTCCTTAACCATTCTAGGCTGCATTAGCTTTCCATCATTTACAATTGCAGATACAGCAGTAATTAATTGTATCGGTGTTACTGAAATACTTTGACCAAAGGAAATTGTCGCAAGTTCTACTGGCCCTACATTACTTTGTTCATACATAAGAGATGTTCGCTCTCCTGGTAGGTCTATTCCAGTAATATCTGATATACCAAATCCATTTATATAGCTATAGAAAGTTTCAACCCCCATTTTTTGAGCTAGTTCAACAAATACTGGGTTAATAGAGTTTTGTACCGCCTCTACTAAGGTTATATTTCCATATGGATTATACCATCTCCAATTTCTAATCCTTTGCCCTGCAACCATGATATATCCTTTGTCGTAATATGGGCTCTCAGGTGTAGCTACTCCTTCCTCTAAGGCGGCAGCTGTTGTAATTAATTTAAACGTAGATCCCGGCTCGTATGTATCGTTAATTACAGGATTTCTCCACATTGCATACCACGCTTCTAATTGTTTATTTGCATCCATTTCTTGTATTTGTTTTTTTAATTCCTCATCCAAAGGTGTTCTTGGTTCATTTGGGTCGTAATCTGGTTTTACAGCCATTGCTAATACTTCGCCAGTTTTTATATCCATCACAATTACAGATACTCTCTTTGCTTTATTGATTTCTAAAGCATTTTGAACTGCCTTTTCAGCAAAGTGTTGTATAACTTCATCTAGAGTTAACACCACATTAAGTCCATTTTCTGCCTGATGATACTTTTCTGTACTAAATGCAAGCTGCCTACCAGCACCATCAGTGCTTTTGATCCATCTTCCTGGTATGCCACTTAAATATTTTTCATACTCTAACTCGATTCCAGCAATTCCCTTGTTATCATTAGTTGTATGGCCTAATACGTAAGAAGCAAAATTTCCATAGGGATAAAATCTTTTATTATCTTCTGCAACTGAAATACCCTTTAATCTCTCTGATCTAACTGCTTTAGCAAGATCATCGTCTATATATGGAGCAATTTTTACTATATATTGACGATTCGTTAATTTTTTTAAAACCTCTTCTTCATCTAATCCTAAAATGCTAGCCAGAGCTGCAGCTGTTTTTTCAGGATCTGTAACTTCATTAGGATGTGCCCATACTGTATTTGTACTGGCACTTATAGCTAATTCTTTTCCATTCCTATCATAAATTATTCCTCGTTTTGCTGGTATAGGAATATCTCTCGTTTGTTGATTATTAGCAAGTTCTTTGTACCTTTCTCCTCTTACTATTTGTATCCACCCTAGTCGTATTATAAGTGCAAATAATACTAAAGATACAGCTGTAAAAATAAATAAAAGTCTTCTTTTGCTAGAAATACTAGGTTGTGACACTTAAGCTCCCCCTTTAAATTCCTATATAGCTAGCTAATTTTGTAAAAAAACTATTGGAGATTTTACTTTCTTCTTCTTGAGTAAAATTATTATCCTTTGTCTTATCTATTTCGCTAGCAATCATTGCAACCTTTGCAGGGTTAATATTAATATGGATAACTTGGTCCTGAGTTGGATATATCATTTCAAGTCTCGATTTTGCTTCACTTTCAATCCATCCTGATCTTGAAACAGTTTCAACCTCAACTCTAAGCTTTTCCTTTTCAGTTTCCAATCTTACAATCTGATTTTGCAGGCTATTCACTCTATGTTTTGCTTCTGTAATATCCATGAACCTTTTCAGCAGCAGCATGCTAAATACAAGTACAATACCCAAAGTACCAATTATAAGGATTTTCTCGAATCTATAGTTTTTCTTTTTCTTTTTATTTTTCTTAATTTGAGATTGTTGTTGTTCTTCTATTTGTTTATGAATATAAATAGATTCTTCTCGAGCTAATACCAATTTTATTCATCCTTTCCTTAAATTAGAACTAGGCTATATTTTTTCAATTACACGTAGTTTAGCACTTCTTGATCTTGGATTTACTTCAAGCTCTTCATCCGTAGGTAGTATTGGTTTTCTTGTGATAACTTTTACTAAAGGTTTTTTATTGCATTGACACATTGGAAACTCAGGTGGACAAGTACAAGGGTTATTAAGATCCCTAAATGTATTTTTCACAATTCTATCTTCTAAAGAGTGGAATGTTATAATACATATCCTCCCCCCTGGATTCAGCTTTTGGACTGCTGCTTCTATAGTCTTTTTAATAACATCCAGTTCTCCATTTACTTCTATTCGTATTGCTTGAAATGTCCGTTTTGCTGGATGTGGTCCGTCTATACGAGCTCCCTTAGGTATAGCACGTTTAATAATATCCACTAATTGATGTGTAGTTTCTATTCTTTCGTCTTTTCTAAACTGGACAATAAACTTTGCTATACGTTTTGCCCATTTTTCTTCTCCGTAGCTTTTTATTATATCTTCAAGATCATCCTCAGAATAATCATTTACAATCTCTTTAGCAGTTAAAGAACTTCTGTTATCCATTCTCATATCTAAAGGAGCATCCTGCATATAAGAAAATCCTCTTTCAGCCTCATCTAGTTGGTGAGAAGATACTCCCAAATCTAATAAAAGTCCATCAAAGCTTGATATATTCATATTATCCAATACATAGCTTAAATTACTAAAATTATCCCTAACTAGTCTAACGCGATCCATCATAGGAGATAGTTTTTCAGAAGCGGCCTTAATCGCATTTTCGTCTTGGTCAATTCCAATTAATAAACCGTTTTCGCCTAATCGCTTTGCTATTTCGCTAGAATGGCCAGCGCCTCCTAGAGTGCCGTCTACATAGATACCATCTTCTCTTATATTTAAATTTTCAATACATTCTTCTAATAAAACCGATACATGTTTAAATTCCATTTTATCACCTTCATCTATATTTTAAATGCCTAGTTCAGCCATTTTGCTTGCTATTTCATCATAGCTCAAATTATCGTCACTGTTGTATTTTTGCCACTCTATATTACTCCAAATTTCTATTCTCGTACCTACACCTATGATTACAGCTTCTTTTTCTAAGATGGCGTGTTCTCTTAAATTAGTAGGAATCCTTATTCTTCCCTGCGTATCCAATTCACATTCAGTTGCTCCCGAAAAAAAGAATCTAACAAAAGCCCTTGCATCTCTATTGGTTAATGGTAACTGTTTTAATTTATTTTCTAGAATACTCCATTCATCCATGGAGTAAATGAATAAGCAATTATCCAGTCCCTTTGTGAGGATGAAACGTTCTCCTAATTCTTCTCTAAATTTTGCTGGTATACTCACTCTTCCTTTTGTATCAACAGAGTGTCCATATTCCCCAATAAACATTTTCATCCCACCTCCATGGGTTTTTAACCCACTTCATACCACTTTGCTCCACTTTTACATACTAATTCTATTATTTTTCTTAAAATCCTTCTCTATTTTAAATTTAATTACAAAAAAATTTGTTCCTTTGCATTCACAAACTTTGTGTCGCACTCAATTCTAAGCTTTACTTAGAATTTCAAGTGCTCAAAATAATAAAAATTAGTGCTGAAGGACTACTTTGCTGTCCATAAAAAAAACTGCCCTTTAAGTGGCAGTTTCGTATAGTTATCTAATTTTATTAGTATAACTTCTCTTTAAAATTGTGTAATTAATTATCTAAGCTCTTAGTATAATTAATTCTGTATAGAAAGTGTTCAAGCTAATAACTAGTTACTTTTGTAACTTAGTTTATCTCATTCCGATCTCTTTATAATAATTAACGATCAATTCGTCTAATTGAATACTTAAATCATATATTAACTGATCATTTTCTTTTTTTGAAATCATTTCGTTTAATTTTCCCCGTAATTGTTCAATCTCATTTTTTAACATTTGTTCACCCCAATTACCCTTTCTCAAAGTTTCGATATTTGCATAAAGAACTAGCATGTTTAAATAGTATTTAAATAATCAAAATTTGTCAAATGAATTTAGGGTAATTTTTATCAATATTATCCATATTTTCTGTTTTTTCCTCTTAAAATCTCTATTAAATTCTTTAAATCTAGTTTTTTAAAAAATTTTGTATTTTAATATCGCATTTTTGTTTTTCTAAAGGTTTAAATGCATTCATTTGACATATTAATATATTTTTTTCTTTTTTCTTAAAACTGAACCTATTATAAGTGCACCTAAGATACTTCCAATGCTTATTAATTGCGCCACCCTAAAAGGTCCAAACATCAAACTATCTGTTCTTAACCCTTCTATGAAAAATCTAGCAATGGAATACAAAATTATATAAAGTATGAAAATTTGACCATTGTATTTTTTCTTTTTAGAATAGTATAATAAAAAACAAAATACTCCAAAATTCCAAATTGATTCATATAAAAAGGTGGGATGTACTTTAACACCATCAATTACAATGCCCCAAGGTAGATCTGTAGGTCCACCATGAGCTTCTTGATTAGCAAAATTACCCCATCTTCCAATTGCTTGACCTAGTATAATACTGGGCGCAACTACATCTGCTAAAGTCCAAAAATCAATCTTTTTATATCTACAAAATAAGTATCCAACAAATACACCAGCTATTATACCACCGTGTATAGCTAATCCACCCTGTCTTATATTTAAAATCTGGTTTATATTTTTACTGTAATAATCCCAACTAAATATTACATAATACGCCCTAGCTCCAACAATAGCTGCAGGTACAGCTAAAAGAGCCAAATCTACTATAACATCACTATATAATCCTTCTTTTTTAGCACGATATGTAGCTACTGCAATTCCAAATAATATACCACAAGATATCAGTATTCCATACCAAGCAATGTCTACACCAAAAATTGTAAAAGCTATTGGATCCATTAAAACACCTCTCTCATAATTACTACTTTTCTTTTTAAAAGCATATAGTAGATTATAATACATTTAGAGGATATTTAAAAGTCCATCCATAATATTTTCAGTTTATACTTAATGATTTAAATTAACATCCATTGAATATATTACGTTGATTTATCTAATTTCTAAATATAAAATCTAAGATTTTATTATGGATAAAACCTGTCTTTCCTTTAAAAAGTAATTTTTAAACCGATCTTCAACCTTCTTGAAAGTAGTTTCTTTCAAAACATCTACATATTCAATAAAGTTTATATCCTTGAACAAATAGGATATAAAAGAGCTTCCTATAAATTCTATAGAATTAAAATAACTAATATTTTCCCCCAGCTGTTTTTTTTGTATCCGCCGAAAATCATCTTCGTTAAGACCATTCAATATTTTTTCATCTATATACGAATTAATGATCTTTAGTACCTCTTTAGGATCTTTAGATTCCCCACCAATCATAAGATGTCCATAATTTACACCACCAGAATACTCTCCACCAAAAGAGTCATTAATTAACCCTTTATCATATAATATTTCAAATAATTCCGAACTTTTTCCAAACAAAATATCTACTAACAGCCGCAATTCCACTTCTTTTTCCAAAAGTTTTCGTCCACGTAAATTCAAATCTATATCTTTATATCCGATATAGAATAGAGGTATTGATACAGACATTGATTCTTCTATTAATGAATTCTTAACTGCAATGCTTTCTTCGGGATAATATCGCTCAATCTCAATTATTTCTGTGTTTTTAGAGTTATCTTCAAAATATTTTTCAATAGTTTGAAAAACTTTATCTTTATCTAAATCTCCAACTACAAATACAGCCATATTACTAGGATGATAGAAAGTGTTATAGCATGTATATAAATCTTCCTTTGTAATTGTATAGATACTTTTTACAGTACCTGCGATTTCGTTTTTTACAGGATGTTGACTATACATAGAGCTAAGTAAATTAAAGTACACTTTCCACTCCGGATTATCACCATACATTTTAATCTCTTGCGCAATAATACCCTTTTCTTTTTCTACATTTTCTTCAGTAAAATATGGGGACTGAACAAAGTCAATTAAGTCCTGTAAGTTTTCATAGAAATGTTCTGTTGAGGTAAAATAATATGCTGTAATATTAAAGTTCGTATATGCATTTACATTAGCACCCCTAGCTCCAAACTTATCAAAAGCATTTCCCTCAGGCTCTTCAAACATTTTATGCTCTAAAAAATGGGCAATGCCTTCTGGAACCGCATAAGCAGTATTTTCTTCACTTGTTTTAAACTTTAAGTCATTAGAGCCAAAGTTCGTTGCAAACATAGCATATTGCTTCGTATATCCTTTTTTAGGCATATAAAATACTTTCAATCCATTTTTTAATTTTTTTTCATAAACTATTTCTTTAATTAAATTTCCTCTAGGTTCCATAGTTTCCATAATATATCACTCCTTACTATTCCTTTGTAAGAAAATAAACCGTATCTAATTTTATTTTTTTTGCAACTTCTATGATTTCATCTTTTGAAACCGATTGTATTTTTGCAATCAATTCTTCCATAGATTCAATATTATTACTGAATAATTGACCATAAACATATTCTGATAAGCTATCTGAGCTATCTTTAAATTCTCTTATTGAGTTAATAATAGATTTTTTTCCGTAATTTATTTCTTGTTCTGTTATATTTCCTTTTCTCATTTCAATTACTTGATCATCGATTACACTCTTTGCTATCTCAAAATTCTCTATTTCTATACCACTGCTAATTAACATGATCCCTTTATATTTTTCAACCTTTGAAAAAACATAATAACAAAGGCTCTCCTCTTCTCTTACCTTAATGAAAAGTTTAGAATGAGCACCTCCACCTAATATGCTAGAATACAGCATTAAAGCAGGGTACAGCTTATTGTTGTGGAATATATTTGTTCTGTATCCCAACGTAAGCTTTCCTTGGCTTATGTCCATCGTTTCTTTTACTTCTTTTATTGCGAAAGGAGTTACTTCCTCTATTTTATTTTCCAGATGATCAGCGCTATTCATATTTATTTCTAATTCATTCAAAAAAATTTCTTTTAAATTATTATGATTCATATTCCCTACAGCAATAATATCTAAAGGGCTAGAGGAAATAATTTTTTTGTAGTGGCTATATAAATCTATAGGCGTTATTTTATCTAAATCATCTATATTTCCGTATTCATAAATACTATATTTTTCATCCTCACACATAATTTCAATACATCTATCTACTGCATATTTCATTTTATCGTTTATACGATTATTTATTCGAGTTTTTAGATTCTCTTTTTCTTGTTCTACGTATTTTTTTAGGAAGCGATCCTCCTCTAAAATAGGATTTGTTAGAATATTATTCATAAGATTTATTCCTTCGCGGAGAATTCCTTCATCTAATAAAAACGTTTCATCTACAATAGACATAGAAAATCTTATAATTTGCATTTCACCTTTTTTAGTAGTATCACCTGATACATATGCACCATATAAATCCTCTAGCTTCTTAGACAATTCCTTAGAAGTTGGATATGTATTCGTACCTCTTTGAAGAACCATTGGCAAAAGCGCATTATATGTAACCTCTTTTCTATCTAAAGGCCTTTTAAAATAAAAATTAATTAAATTAGTTTTAAACTTATCATCTTTTATAGTATGTAGATAAATATTATCTTTTATTTCTTCACTTTTAAAATCCTTCATTACTATGCCTCCTAACATTGTATACAACATAAAATTTGTTCGTTTTTACTCACAAACTTTATGTTGCACTCAATTCTAAGCTTTACTCACAATTTCAAGTGCTCAAAATAAATTAATAAAGACGAAGAACTACTTCGTCTTTATTTGATTCTATGCACCAGGTGTTATCCTTCTGATAATTTCTTCAATTTCCTGTCCAAATCCGCTTAAAGGCTTACCACTTGCTATATCTTCAGCAACATTTTCTATTCTTGTAAATAGGTCTGGATCCGCAGTTACAGAAACTCTATCAATTTCTTTATCTGCATTTTTAACAGCATCTTCTACTTTTTTCTTAATCTCTGTATTTAAACTTCCCTTTGTACCTGATGTCATATTGATCCCAATCAAAGCAGTATTTTCAGTTATAACTACTGTTGCACTATTAACCTCGTCTAGTTTTGTAACTGCATTCTCAATTTTATCAGCTCTTGTAGATAGATCTCCGTTTGTTCCATTTGTTTGATCCATTCTATCATTTGTATTCATGTTATTATTATCTAATGTAGTATTATTTGTAGTATCATTTGTAGTATCATTAGATCTTGGTACTGTATTGTCAGTTGTTGTTCTGTTATTGTTATTCATATTCTGCTGATTTGGAGTAGTTTCAGGCACCGGTCTTTCAGCTGGAGTACATCCTATTGCAAAAACTGATATCATAAGCATAATACTCACTACTAATAATATATTTTTATTTTTCAAAATATCACCTCCTATATATATTGTTGCTTTTAAACTTTATTTTATTTAAGTATTTTTTTCACTATTTTCTATAGATTAACATGGGAATTTATGTATTTTTAATTCAAATATCTAATTTAATTTTTTCATATATATAAAGTTGCAAAACTAACATTTAATAGAATCATTGCTTATTGCTAACAAATCTAGAATAATGTATAATCTTACTTGTATGTATTTTTAAGATAACTAATTTTAAAATTTTAAATATAGAGAGGAAGATTTAAATGAAACTAGGCATTGTTGGTTTGCCTAACGTAGGTAAAAGTACATTATTTAATGCAATCACTCAAGCAGGAGCTGAATCTGCTAACTATCCATTCTGTACGATAGAACCTAATGTTGGGGTTGTATCCGTACCAGATTATAGATTAAATGTTCTAAGAGATATGAATAAATCAGAAAGAGTATTGCCAGCTGCAATTGAGTTTTATGATATTGCAGGTCTTGTAAGAGGTGCAAGCAAGGGAGAAGGTCTGGGAAATAAGTTCTTATCTCATATTCGAGAAGTAGCTTCTATTGTTCATGTCGTTCGATGCTTTGAGGATTCAAATATCACTCATGTTGATGGCAATGTAGATCCTTTAAGGGATATCGAAACAATAAACCTTGAGCTTATTTTTTCAGACTTAGAAGTAATTGAAAAAAGAATTCAAAAAACGGAAAAACTATTAAAAAGTGATAAAAGTTTAGCTCCAGAGCTTGAGCTTCTAAAAAAAGTAGCTGCAGCTTTAGAAGAAGGAATTTCAGCTAGAGCCCTTGAATATGATGAAGATGAATCAGAAATGCTAACAACTTTTAACTTACTATCTACAAAGCCTATTATTTACGTAGCAAATGTTTCTGAAGAAGAAGTTGCAGAAGATGGGGCAAATAATCCATATGTACAAAAGCTAAGAGAATTTGCTAAAGGTGAAGATGCAGAAGTCGTTGTTATTTGTGCCAAAATTGAAGCAGAAATAGCCGAGCTAGAAGATGACGAAAAACAAATGTTTTTAGAAGAGCTAGGATTAAAAGAGTCCGGATTAGATCGTTTAGTACAAGCTTCTTATTCTCTTTTAGGACTTATTAGTTACTTAACAGCAGGTCCAAAGGAAGTAAGAGCTTGGACAATTAAGGAAGGCACTAAAGCTCCTGGAGCAGCAGGTAAAATTCATACAGACTTTGAAAGAGGTTTTATCCGAGCTGAAGTAGTTGCTTTTAAAGATTTAGTAGAACATGGTAGTCATGCAGCTGCTAAGGAAAAAGGACTTGTAAGACTTGAAGGTAAAGAATACGTAGTTAAAGACGGAGACGTTATTTTATTTAGATTTAATGTGTAAATCATATAGGCAAGAAACAATCCTATTCCTTTTATTTCTTGCCTTTTTTCTATAATTGAATAACCTTATCTGATCTCGATCTACAAATTCCTTAAAACACACACTAAAATAATTGAGAATAAGTTATTACCTCAAATTCCTTACTATTCTTGTGAATAAACTGGATAATCTGCTCTAACTTATCTTTACTGTATGTCATTCCAAAAGAATCATCTTCATCTCCGATTTTATGCAAAATAAAAATTATTGTTTTTTGTTGGCCAAGCATTTGCGAAAGTAAATTTTTAACTTTCTCTACACTTACATCTGTTAATAAGCTTATTGTAGTAATTGGATAATACTCAATCTTAGTTTTATCCAATGTAATAATATTATCAGAGGTTCTAATATTACGATACCCAGCTTCTTTAAATTGCCCAATTAGATATGGATTTATTTCTCCATAAGGCATCACGATTACATTACTACTCTTGCCTATATATCTATTTTCCATCCATTGCTTTGCTCTATTAAAATCTGAAAGAAGTTTATCGGAATCGCTATATAAATTTTCATTATGGGAGTAAGAATGGTTTAATAAGTCCCACCGATCTAAATATAATTCAGAAAGCTGCTTGTAAGACATATATTCTTTTTCACTAACTCGCGAAGGAATAACTCCTATAGTTCCTTTGAAATTATATTTTTTCATTATATCATAGCCTTCTGAGTAAACACTTCCCCAACCATCATCAAACATAAAAACAACCTTATTTTTATCAATATTAACACTAGTCTCATCATTCTGCACAGTACTCGTACTCAGCGTTTTGGCTACATAAATGTTTTTTCCAGTATTTATTAAAAAAACTATGGTTTTGGGATACATTAATATAGCAATAAGAATAGAGAGAATAACAACTTTTATATTTATCTTAATATCACTCATCTCCTACCCTATCTTAATTTAATTGTTTTGATTACGCTCAAAAACAGCTTTTAGATCTCCAGATTGCGATAAGTTTATTGTAATCATTTTATCTTGGGATGTACTTATGCCTTCCCAGCCTACAAATACGAACCCTGGCTCTGCTATCGCTTCGGCAGTTATGGGTATATCTTTAAAATAAACACCCTCCCAAGGAATATCTGTATTTTCTATACGCAAAGAGTTCATCTTTACACTTCCTCCTCCAGCACTGATAACCCTAATTGTGGCTGTACCACTTAGTCCAAAATATTCCGTAATATGCTGGTATATATGTTTCGGCCTTTCTATTGCGAAGTTTTTCATGCCTTTTATTTCATCCGACCAATTTTCAACTTTTTTATGATGCAAATTCCATCTTGTAATATGACTCATTATATTGGGAAAATAAATGGCTTCCATAGCTTCAACTTTATCTATTACAACTTCAGGTAAAAAAATTGTATTCAGTTGATCTGCAAATACATTAATAAATTGATTTTTAAACTCAGCATTTTCAAGTAATGATCGGAAAAGTATTGTTGACCATGGAGGATTCGGCCAATCTGGACCATTCATCTCTGTTGCCCTTTTTAAAGAGTTATTTTTTGCTGCTTTCTCACCTGTGTATAATCCAAACCCATAATCTAAATCAAAAACCATCCATCTCCAACGCCCATCATGCCCATAGTGTGTATTTGGATTATAGCCTTGTGTTCTTTTACGCCATATGCGAACATTGTTACCAGGCCAATCACGATTGTCGCAGTAAATTTGTAATACATTATATTCTATAAAATTATCTAAATCCATTTGAGTTTTGATATAATCGTAGTTACTTTTAATTTTTAAATCATTTTTTTCCAAATAATTAATGATTCGATTATAGTGCATTTCATCACCAACATACCCTTCTTCAACTTCAACTCCCGCAATACCTGTTGGATTTTTTATCATTACTACATCCTCTTGATTTATATTATAACGATTGCTTATATAATCTTTATTATAAGCTTCCCTGATATTATGAATCCCGTAGTATTCTCCATTGATATATACTATAGAAGGTTTTGAATTTTGTATATCTAAGTTTACATGGTCCTGTACTAAGCTCTGAATCAATGCATCTCTAAATAATGAATACTTTCTGTCTGTAGCTGAATTTCTAAGTAATATTCGATAAAACTGATTTATTTTATTACCATTTACTAAATTCTTAGACTTTCCATCAAAAAAATCATACATAAAATATTCTTTATCATCATAATCCTTACGAGCAAATAGGGATAATGATTTTGAATCCCCAGTTCTTGAGTATCCTCCATGAATTCTAATACCAATGTTTTGAATTAAACCTAACGTACCATTGGATTCAAACAGTTCTATACTGGCTTCCCTTTCCCATTTCTTTCCTTTTTGATTGTAATTAGCAGGGGTTAATGAATTTATTTCACTACTGGGATTTTTAATTTTCCATTGGTCAAAAATCTTTCCTGGCACATAAATACCTTTTTCATAATCAAATAAATTTTTAGGATCTGTTACTAATGAAATAACGGGAATATTATACGTATCATAAATATCATTTTTAACAAAGTAGCTTTGTGTAATAATTTCACTGTTGGGATATCCATATTGATATGTTCTAGCTCGAACTATTGTAGCTCCACTATCATTGAATGGTATTGGTATTGATTTATTATTGTAGTAATTTGATTCTTTTGTGGGAACAGATCCATCTAGAGTATAGTAAATTGTCGCATTTGTATCATTCGTTGTTAGATTTAAATTAAATGCTTGTGTGTAGAATCCACCATTATGAGAAAAAAGAGGTCCTTCTAATCTCTTTGTATTCGATCCTTCAATTAGAATTTCATTTGTGTTCGCTTTACCTGGTGTCCCTCCATCAAATCCATACAACTTAGTACTTCCATCAGGTACCCTCCCATATGAAATATTATCTCCCATTGGCTCAAGGGCAACTATGTCCTTCCACTTATTATTGGGAGAAGTAAGAATGATTACTTTATCCTTATTCTTCAACTTAAAATTTGTATGCATAGCACCATCTGATTCATTTTTATTTTTCCCCGATATCCATATAGTAGAAAATGATTTTGGCTGGATTATTCTATCAGGAAATCTCCAAACAAACTGTTGCTTTGGATCATTCGATAATCCAAAGTTATGCAAGTTTATGGCTACATCTCCTTTGTTATAAATTTCAATCCAGTCTTCAAAATCACCTTCATCATCTCTTATACTACTACGATTATTTACCATGACTTCATTTATAACTAGTTGATATTTCCAAGATTCATCTTCAGATATGGATGCTACCAAATTTCTCTTATATCCTAAGTACAGCATGATACTGATACATAGAAAAACAAATATAAATCTTAATCTCCACGATTGTTTCATTATCATCACCTACTTAATATATGCCTATCCACTGATTTCACCATTATACGAGACAATATGTATCTCCTTCATACCATCAATTACTTCTAATGTCTTTATCAAACTATCTTCACTCACTGACTTTAGGCTAATTTCATAAGTAATCTCCATAAAAACATTATTTGTGTTTTTCATACGTAATTTATATGGAATTTCATATTCCTTTAAGATATTCGTTATATCCTTAGACTCTATTTCACTACCCTTCAATATAAGCAAATAGCAATAATCAGTATATATAACCTTACTAAATATAAATAACAAACAAGCAATTATAACACTGCTGATAATAGCAACAAGAAACTCACCTGTTCCAGTTGCTAACCCCATAGCAATTGCCCAGAATAAAAAAGCAATATCTCTAGGTTCTTTAATTGCAGTACGAAAACGTATGATAGAGAGAGATCCTACTAAACCGAGGGATAAAGTTAGATTATTTCCGATTAGCATCATAATAATAGAAGTAATAACGCAAATCATAATTATTGTTACATTAAAGCTTTGGGAATATATAACTCCAGAAAAAGTTTTTTTATAGACAAAATATATAAAAAGACCGATTAATATTGCAGTTATTATTCTAAAACTGATATTTTCAATAGTAAAACTATCGATACCTCCAAGTATATTAAAAAAATTTTCTTCACTCATAAATTTATCTATTAAATTACTCATAAAGCCCCTCCTATTTTCCAAGAATATTTCTCCCTAGACAATATTTACTTATCTGGGATTTTTGTGTTTCAAAATTAGATAGTACTTTTCGTAAAAATCCAGGCATCATGTTATCGTACTTTATTTCCAATACAAAGAGATCATCATTAATTACTGGTATCATCAATATATCGTCTTTAAATAAATCATCCGAACTAAAAGTAGCACATATGTTTTTGTCTAAAGTTATACGAATATTTTGGAAAGGATATGTATAGGCTTCTCTTTCATAGTCTATAATAACTGTTGGTCGGTATAAATTTCTATGCATAAAAGTAAATACTTTGTTCGTTACACTTTTATTATAACTAAGGAGACAATTACAATCTCCATGTATCAGTTTATTTGCATCTTCTCTCGATATAACGGCACCTTCTTTAAAGATGTAATTACTATATTTATTTTTTATCTCTAACTTTACATTCGCTGTAGATGTGTTATAAATACGGAGTCGTATTTTTTTTCTAATAGGATGACCTATAACTTTTTCATAGTAGTCATTATTATTTATGGTGTCAAAATATAAACTTCTAATCCAATAGGATCCCGTATCATTTGCATTTGAATCTAAATACATATTATTTTTTAAAAATACTTTTAATCCAGTAGCTTCTCTTTTATTAATAAAATATTTTATTTCATGTCTATGTATATTTAGTTGCTTTTCCATGCTAAATCCCCCGTATATCTATATATTATAATTATTATTAGTTCTATTAACTTTTTGCCAATGTTTATTATCAAAAGAATATGCAATCGTTCCTTTTAAAAAGAAAATAATTCTTAAAAACTGAAAAAATACGATATCGTAAATAATCATTTTATACAGAGATTCAGATTTTAGATTAGGCATATTTTTCTTTGCTATTTCTATAGCTATCAAGGAAGAAGCTATGTTAAATATTAATGTGGTTAAGTAATAAGTCAGTATATATATCGGATAATTGTATATCACCTTCATAAATAACAAAAAAATATTAATTATAAATATAACTGTAGCAAATGAATTGCTTAATATAGCATCTGCAATTATAAAAAAGCATACATTACTTTTAAATACATTCTTAAATAGAAAACTACTGTTTTTAAAAATAGCATCAATAAACCCTTTTTGCCAACGAACACGTTGTCTGATTAACTCTCGTAAGTTTTCAGGACACTCTGTATAACAAATCGCATTTCTATCAAATACTACTTTTTTATTATGTATTTTTGCATATTCTTGAATTCTTAAGGTTATATCTATATCTTCACCTAAACCTGCCTTAAATCCGCCAATTTCTATAATAACATCTCTTCTAAATCCTCCAAAAGCTCCTGAGATGATACTTAATGCATTATTATAAGCAAGTGATGCTTTATAAATATAAAATCCCTTGATATAATCTAGAGCCTGCATTAAAACCATTCGTTTTTGCTTTTTATCTAATTTAAACATTTGCATAATATGTACTACGCCACCTGATGCAATAACATCCTCATCAGAAAATGTCATATTCATATTTATTAAAGCATTTTTCTCTAACACACAATCCCCATCCATAGTTACAATCAATTCTTTTTGAGAATATAAAGTTCCTATGTTTAAACTTTCTGCCTTTCCACTGTTATATTTGTCAATTACATAAATAAACGGGTACTTCTCTGATTTGTATGTCCCTTTCACTTCATTCGGCATCAAATTTATAGGAGTAGTTTCCCATACACATAAATCTAAAGATTCATATAAAATTTGAAAAGTATTATCTTCTGAACCATCATTAATAAATATGACATCTAGATTATCGTATTCAATATTTAATAGCCCTTCAATTGTATATCTCAGTATATATGCTTCATTGTAGCACGGTACTAATAAAGAAATCCCTTTTTGCTCAACTTGATATAAAACCTTCATATTCTTAAATTTATAGGAACATATTAAATGATATACAGAAAAAAATGTACTTGAGAAAAGAATTAAATAAAACAACATTCCTAATCCCTCCCCTTCTTAAATATCGGCTCTATCTGTTTAGAAATAATTTTGAATTGATTAGGAAAAACAGTATCATTATCAGGATTTCCTGGCCAATCCCCGCCGATTGCTTGATTGATTATTATGTACATATATTCCTGTGGCACTCCTTGTGCTGTAGAGTATATTTCTTGACCATCGATATACCAAGTGATCGATTTAGCCGTCCATTTTAAGGAAACAGAATATTCTTCTTTTATTGGAACTTCATAAGTATAATAGTCCGAATCTTGTATACCATCCTTCTGAAAGTGTATTACCCCATAAAATGTGTATGGTGCACTTCCTATCATTTCAAACAAGTCTATTTCCGGAAGCCCACCTCCATCATTAGGCAAAAACCATATGGCTGGGAAAATACCCTTGCCTTTAGAAATTTCAATATTAAATTTAAAATAACCATATTTATATGCATTCGTACTCTCTACAAGGCCTGATGTGTACATTTTATTATCTCTAGTTTCTCGTTTTGAAATAATTTCAATGGTATCCTCCTTAATGACTACATTATCTGTACTATAAAACTGCAACTCATTATTATAACTATCTTTTCTTTCAATAGCTTTCCAATAAACACTACTGTTTTTCAGCCCGTTTTCAGGTTCCTTTACATTTGTTTTCATTTCTATAATTTGTCTATTTGTATATTCCATCTTTATTTCCTGTATTTTATTTTTTAACTCTAAATAAGATATCAATAATATACTAATAAAAAATAGTATGGATATAATTTTCCTCAGGGCTCTTTTACTCATAGAATACTCCTTATACTTTTAAAAAATTTTTAAATTACAATCTATGTCATTCTAGATTTTTATGTAGTTATTTTTTAAAGCAACAGTGGAAATTTATTATAATAATCTCTAATATATTCTTAATAGCTCTATTTGCCTTTATGTAAAAGCTATCTTTGATTACTATATGAGGCATATTAAGAAAGCATTCCTGTTTTTATTTTTAATCTAAAATAAAATTTGTTCCTTTAGACTCACAAACTAAAATAAAGGGATTAACATAGCTTTTGGCTATGTTAATCCCTTTATTTAACGACTTTTAACTTGATGAATTCAATCATACTTTTGTTTATTATTCCATATTCTACAATACCCAATATTTTTTAATCTTCAGCAAGTTTAATTCCCATTTCATACGCTTTTTGGGTCAGTTCTTCAGAATCACCAACAAACACTTCATCCGTATTATCTACAAGCATATGATACATATATTCAGTATTAATTGCTTTGAAAAATAGATCCATAACTACTGTAGCACCAATAAATCCTTCCTCTGATTGTTTCGCTCCTCCTACACATACAAACATTCCTTTTCTTCTTTTACTTTTGTCTATTGAAGATTGCTTTAATATATACTTACTAGACCAAAAAGATTGGCACCGATCAATCATAGTTTTTGTTATGGCTGTTACAGAGTTAAAATACATTGGTGATCCAATAACTATAATATCAGCATTGTTAAATTTATCGTAAATATCTGTCATATCATCTTTTTTATAGCAGTGTCCAGTTTTACCACAAACATTACAAGAAATACAAGGATCAAATCTCAAACGTCCTAGCTCTATCTTCTCTACCTGCACATTTTTTGATTTTAACCCCTTAATAACTTCTTCTAATAAAACATCCGTATTCATTTTAACTCTTGGACTACCTAAAATAACCAATGCTTTCATCTAAAACCCTCCTGCGCCTCCGCCTCCAGCACCTCCACCGCCGCCTGAGGAGAAACTTCCACCTTGACCAGTTTGTGGGCTAATGCTACTAAATGAGTTATTTATGCTTTTATTAAATGCATTGTTTTTATCATTATTTAAAATGAAGTACCAATACATCCATCCATAGGAGTAAGTATTTTCTCCATCTGTTACTTTAATATCAAATTTATCTAATATATTATTATGAATACCTAATGCTAAGCCATATATCAAAGAAATATCTTTTGGGTATTCATCCAAACTATCTATTGAATCATCTTTTTCAAGTTTTTTCATATGCTTTTTAAATGCCATCCATCTTTTATATTCTACATATCCATAATCAGATTTTCTATATAATAACATAACTCCTTGAATTAGCATTAAAATCGATGTAAATATTAAAGGGAGTCCTAAAATATTTTCATGTACTAAAGCTATTATAGATAATATTAATCCTATAGGAAAAATAATAACTAATGGTAACCCATATTTTTTAGTATTTCCATCAAAATAGCCTTTATAATTAGCATCTTCCTTTATTAATTGTACCCATTTACTATAATGTTTTGTAAACATAGAGCTATTATTCTTACTATAACTTTCTATATCATTAGTTGTTACAGAGTTTCCATCGCCCATAATGTCTATTAACCAATTGATAAAGTATTTTTCATGACTTAGAAGATTATTATTTTCTTCCTTTACTTTAGTTATAGTAAAATCTTTTAATGCTTCGTTTTTCTTTTTAAATTCTTCACCATTATGGATCTTTATATATCCCTTTCTATAAAGGTCCAGTACTGTAGCAATTATAGTATTAATGCTAATAGCATGGCTTGAAATATAGCTTACTACAGCTGGAGTATTATCTTCAGGTACCTCTGAATACGTTGTCTCTGTATGTATATCTTTTAGTCTTCTATATTTAATAATGAGTAGAATAAATATAAGCATTTCAATTGCTGCAAATATAATTGCTATGTTTCCAAATAAAATTCCTCTCGCTTCTCTTTTAACTATTTTTTCTTGTATTTTTTCTTTTAGTCTAGCTTCTTCCTCCATAATATCTGAGTAAGCATCTTTATCTATAGTATTTTGTGAAGTAGGTATAAATTCCTTAGGAAACAGTATTCTAGCCTCTATAAAAGTGTCCTTAGGAACATCATCTACTTGTAAATTAATTGTATTATCCGACACTTTATGTATTTCTCCATTTAAAGGACCATGCGCAAAGATTTTTACTTTATTGTTTACATCCTTTTCTGGCAGAATTATATTTACAGAAAAAAAGTCTATAGAAGTGTCGTTTTCGCTTCCTAAAAATTTATAGTAAAGCTCACCTATGTCATTATATTTTTTTGCAACATCTTTTACAGTATAAATTATTCTAAAGTTTTTTTCTTCTGTATTTTTAGAAGGTGTAAATATTTGTAATGTTATACTATGTTTTTCTTCTTTCAGCAGAAAAACATTTTCGTCTCCCTTTTTAGCTTTTTCTACCATCTTGTATTCTAAAACCTTATCCTTGCTATTTTCTACTACCCTTATTCCATCAATACCTGCTGTATTTTTTAAAACTATTTCTCTAAATACACCATTGTATTTTTCTCTGAAGTTAAAGGTTATATCCTCTACTATATCAAGATCTCCATTTTCCAAAAGTTCAGCACTCACTATCCATT
>JAEWHG010000076.1 GCA_023387935.1 Bacillota bacterium | reverse complement strand
CCTAATCCTTTTAATTGATCGTATGTAAGGTTAGAGTTCTCAAATAAAATATCTATACTATAACATTGACCTTGTCTTCCTATTGATTGAATAAAATTTATAATATATTTAAGATTCGTACTCGTTTGATATTCTTTATATAAATTCAATGCATAAATAAATAGATATTTTCCATATGGTGCATCTTCTTCGCTGATATTTAAACCTACATATCCTAAAATACTTTTGCCATCCGTAATTAAATAAAATCTTTCTATATCGTACCAAAATTTACTCTTATAGTGCTCAATAAGTTTGATCAATCCCTTTGGTAATGGTTTCGTATATATTTTTAGCGGGAGAAGAAGTATTTTGTTTAAATTCCTGTTATCACTCATATTCTCACTTAATCCTTCTAAATCGGTAAGTATTTTCTTAAGTGGCTTTTTTACCTTTTCTTCAATATAATTATTATTTCGTCTAGCACTATCATCATATTTTTCAATTACCATCGGTATATAATTTTTTATATCCATATTATATTTTGCAGACTCATCTTTTAGCCTTTCATAAATTTCATCTTTTATTTGAATCTCTATATTTTTAGGCATATCCCATCCCCCTTTCTACAATAATATTGAAAAATAAATAATTTTATTACACAACAAAAAAACATAAGGATTCTTTTTTAGATATCCTTATGTTTCTCTTATTGCTATATTATATTTTTATATATATACTCACTTGTCATTAAGGATAATAAGGCACCATAGCCAATATTAAATCTTATTTCGTCCCCAATTTTGTAATCTTTATTACAATGAGTTATATCAATAATTAAATGGTCACTACTAGCACCAATAAAGTCAATATTTTTATCTAAAGCCTCTATAGCGTTAGCACCAATATCTTGCCTTCCAACTGCTAAAATAGCTCTTTTCATGATCCCTTTATCTTCAAATACTGGTATATTCCAAAAAGCATCTCTACCGATTTGGCCTATTGGATGAGATGGTTTTTCTTTAATTTCTATTATTTCAGCAACTAATTGAAAAACATCATTATAGGTATTATCAATGTATTCTCCATATGCAGATTCTCTGCCGAGTAATAATGATTCTCCTAAGCGTAAATTATTAATTTTTTTAGGTACTCTGTTCTGATCCAATAAGTGAACAGTACTTGAGTTACCCCCACTAATAATTTCTAGTTTAGTATCTAAAACCTTTTCAATAGTTTCCCCATATGCAACAAGCTTACCTAAATTCGTTTCGTCAGGGATAACTCCTCCGTAGCAGGTTAGGTTAGATCCTACACCTATAACTTTGATATTTTTCAATTCTTTTATTTTTAACAATGCACTTTCAAGATCATTATGATCAAAGAATCCTTCTCTAAGATCTCCTAAATCTACCATTATAACGATTTTATGAAGTTTATTCAATTTTTCAGCCGCACTATTCAAGGCAATTATCGTTTCAATTTCAGAATTTAAACTAATATCCGCATATTGAACTGTTTCTTCTACTTGACTAAGCATAGGGAGCCTAAGCATTACTTTTTCAACAGGTAAATTATTCATCTTCTTTAGGTTTTCTATTCTTGAATCTGCTAAATATTTTGCACCGCCATCTACATAAGCTTTAGCAATCTCTGAATTACCACAAAACGCCTTAGTAACGGCCGCAATTTCAATTCCATGCTCTTTACACTTATCTGAAACTACTTTAGTATTATGTTTTAGTTTATCTAAGTGTATATCTATTCTTGGATTCATTGAACTCCCCCTACTTTATATCCATACTTTGTTTCATCAAAGATAGTGCTGCCTCTGGATATTTTTTTGAAAGAACACCTAGAGATGCCATAATATAGTGATTGTCTATTAATACTTCTACTTCTTCTTTTGGTAATAACAATTGAGCACTATTTTTTCTAATAGCTTCCCTTATTATGTTTACACGATTCGGAAGTCTAGTTAAAGCTCCACCAGTTCCTATAATATATTTTACATTTGAAAGATCCTTGCCTTCTGCAATAGTAGTTTTTCCACCTGGCCCATACAGGTTTCTAATTTTTCCGACATGTCTTTGCAGTGCAACTAATACCGCTTCCAAGGTGAGTCTTTCTACAAATTTAATTTCATCCTCTGTTTTAGGAATAGGCTTTTTATTCATCACTAAGCTTTCTATATCTAACCCCAATTCGGCAGATAGTTTTTCTTTGCCAATGATCTCTACTATATTGTCCATATTTACATAAACACCTAGGTCACCTTCAACAGTTCTTTTAGCTAAAGGTTCTGGACTGATAAGTATACGATTTATTTCTTCGCTACCTTCTGTAACAGAATGTAAATCTGTAGTAGCACCACCAACATCGAAAGTAATTGAATCCGCAAAATTTTCTTTAAATAACATAGATGCTTCCATTACGGATCCTGGTGTTGGAATAATAGGTCCCGTCACCATATCTCTTACTTTCTGCATTCCAGGAGCATGGATAATATGTTCTTCAAATACATCCTGTATTACCCTTCTTGTAGGTTCAATATTTAATTGATCGATTTTAGGATATACATTTTCTACAATATATAGCTTGTTTTTCCTATCCGCAAAAATCTCTTTTATTTCTTCTTGATTTTCTATATTACCTGCATAAATTACCGGTACATTTAAGTCTAGATCTGCAATTAATTCTGCATTATAAATAGCAGTGTCTCTTTCGCCGTAGTCTACGCCACCAGCGATTAAGATAATATTTGGGTTAACTTCTTTTATTTTCTTTATATCCGTTCTTTTTAGCTTTCCAGCAGTTACTAAGTGGATATTAGCTCCAGCCCCTAAAGCAGCTTCCTTTGCAGCACGAACCGTCATATCATAAACAAGTCCATGAACAGTCATTTTAAGTCCACCTGCTGCACTACTAGTAGCTAGCATATCGTCGTACTCAACATGATCTACATTTAGATTTTTTCTTAAGTCTTCAATGGCTTCCTGAAGGCCAATGTTTACGTCTCCTTCTAGTACTGAAGTAGGAGCTTGTCCCTGCCCAATAAACTTTGGGCAGGATGTATGAATATTTTCAAATCCATTAACAACAGTAGTAGTACTTCCTATTTCTGCTACTAAAACATTAATTTTCATTTTCCATCTCAGCTCTTCTTTTTACCAGGAATGTAGCAACATGTATACCTTTTGTTCCTCTTCCAAAGCCTGCATCTATACCTTGTTTTACTGCAATTTCTGGAGTAACTTGAGTACCACCAGCTAATATCATTACTTTATCTCTAATCCCTTTTTCTATACATAATTCATGAATACGTCTCATATTTTTATAGTGAGTTTCATCATGGCTGATTATAGTTGACGCTAAGATTGCATCCGCCTTTAACTCTATAGCAGCATCCACTAATTTCTCAACTGGTACAGATGTTCCTAAATATTCACATGCAATACCATATTTTTCGATACCACCGTGTTTAATGTCGATTATTTCTCTAAGTCCAACAGAGTGCTCATCTTCGCCTACTGTTCCTGCAACAATCTTCATAGGTTTCTTTTCTATGTCTTCTCTTATTTGATCCTCTGTCATAATTTCTGGCTCTGGAGGAATAACTAGTGTATCTATATCAATAGCAAATGGTACTCTACCCTTTAATTCTATCCTTGTTCCTTCTGCTGTCTGCATAACTTCTCTATGGATAACTTCAACATCTTCAAGACCCATCTTTTTAGCCATTTCAATAGCAGCAAATTCTGCTACTCTCTTAGTAGTAGGCATGAATAGGTTCATCATAATAATTCCGTCTCCAGCCCATTCTACTTCTGGCTTGATTTTTGATGTTTCTCTAAGTTCTTTGGTTTCTTCTAATCTTACATTAACGTTATCAGTTTCATCTAGTTCATCTATATAAACGATTTTTTCTGGTACTTCTAAAGTAGTTCCACCTATTAATGCAGCTGGATCTTCTTTATCTCCACCGTATTGTTCTACGTTATTATATCCAAAGTGAGCTGTAACCGGTGCAAAGTAATCTGCATCTCTTTCATATACTGTACCAACACCAACGCCACCATCGATCTTTCTAGCTATTCCATCTCCGTTTCTTTCTGGATATTGACCAGAATCTACGAAGAATCCTTCTTCAACAGCCTTAAAGAATCCACCTACTTCTAATACTTCTTCCATAAATAGTACGGCTCTTTCTTTTATTTCTCTAGCTTTATCTCTTAAATATCCTTCATCTTTTAATTCTATCATTTCCATTAGTCCATCCATACCAACTAATGCTTGTTTAGCGGTATCGATAGCTTCCATATTATAAATATGCCATGGAACATTTCTACCTTCATCAGGAGTAATGGTAGATTGAATATCAGCTCTTGTAAGTCTTGAGATTAAAAGGTTAAGCACATGAGTTACAGTAGCTTCTCTTGTAGAAGATTCCATATACTTTGTATTCATTTGTGCTCTCATTTTATAATCTTTAAATACTTCTCTTAATGCAACTGCATAAGGAAGGTCCAGTGTTAAACAATTTGCTGGAGGTGCAGTAGGAGGTACTGTAGATAAACAAATATTTTCTTTTTTCATTCCTACTTTTACAGAGTACATAGAGTTTAATGCATGCTGAACCATAAGCTCTGGCATAACTTTCCAAGCTTCTCTCGCTGTGGCATTCGCATTATGAGCTCCATCGATTTGTGCAATATCAGCCCAAACCATTAACTTTTTAGCTTCTGCAGCGTCAACAAAAGAACGAACCATGTTAACGTTTCTATAAAGCACGTTATATTGAGCGTCTTGGTGAGCACCATTTACTCCTTCTTCTGCAAACATAACAGCAATTTCAGGTCCTGCTACACCACTTATATATGAATGGTAATTAATCGGTCTACCTACTTCTTCTTCAATTAAATCTAAGGCTTTTCTTTGTGCTCTAACTTGTTTTCTTGTAATTGGAATACCACCAATACCTTGAGGCGTTCCTTCAATTAGTCCATCAAAATGGCTTTGTCCAGCAGTTCTAATTACCATTATATGATCTGCCCCATGCCAAGCTGCCATTCTCATTCTTCTTATATCATCTTCAAATCTACCAGAAGCGATTTCAGTTGTAATAACGTTATTTGGTTGAGGATCAATATCACCAAAATATTTTGCTGATGGAAGCGGAATACTGTTTTTTAATGGAGTAGACGCATCATTAAATGTGAAAGGTCCCATTTTTAAATCTTTTTCTGTTTTTCTCCAAACCCATCCACGTCTTTTAGGTGTGTACTTGTCTAGATCTTTTAGTATGCTTTTAACATCCAGTTTTTCATTTGGTTTAAGTTCCATTATTTATCCCCTCCCTTAAAAAGATTTACAGCATCATCCCAATACTTACCTTCCATTAAAGCAATACCGGCTTCTCTTATATCTATATTTTTTTCTTTTGCTACTCTATATACAACATTTCCTGCACCTTTTCCCATTAACCCTCTGTCTATAACACCTTCTACTATAGCTTTTGCTTCCATACTAGAGAAGCCCATTCTAAGTAGTACAGATCTTTCAATTGATGGCGATGTATTCTTTATAGCAAGATCAATTAATGGATCTACTATTTGCTCTGCCAACTGCCAAAATTTTTGCTCTAACTGCTCATCTGTCAAATCTTTTAAATGTGCTCTACGCACCTGAAAATCATCAGCTCTTTTCATTATCGCACCTCCGAAATTAATTACTTTATATTAACATTAAGATCTTTTAATGTTTTTTCTACAAACTCTTTTGAAGCCTTGCAATCTTCCATAAGGAATTTAACTTCATCATTCGTAACTTCTGTAGCATTATTATTATTAATGCAATTTTTAATATAAGATGCTCTAAGCTTGTTCATATCTGACTCCACAGCCTTTATCTGGGATGGATGTGATGGTAAAATAATATTTTTACCTTGCACTTCTTCCTTAGGATTACCAAAGAAGATTTCTATTCCATTTTCCCTAGCAAAAGATAATTGTGGCTGAATATGCTTTCCTGCACCTGTATATTCAGTTTCTTGCACTACGATTATTTGATCTTCTTTAAGCTCTTGAGCTAAGCTAAATGCTGCAGCTAAAGAAGTATTTCCTGCTGGTCCTCTTTCAAGTCCTTCTAATTGAGCCAATGCTTCTGTCATATAGAATACTTCTCCTTGATTTACAAGAACGTATCTATCCATATATCTTAAAGGTCTTGCAGCAGAACGAGGAACGTCTGAGCGGTCTGGCCATGTAGAAAATGGAATTCCAAAGCCGGTATGTCCTGTTGTAAAAGACTTTTTATTAAACAACTCATCACTTGCCATATGAAGTCCTTTAAGATTAACACTTGCTGCAACTACTTGTGTTTTATCAGCTCCAGCCTTTATTAATCCTCTTGCAGTACCAGTTAAGTTTCCGCCTCCAGCATTCGTACAAACTACAACATCAGGGTCGCGGCCTTCTCTTTCTCTAAACTGCATTGCTAATTCATATCCTAGGGTTTCTACACCTGCAATTCCAAATGGAGTATATAGTGATGCATTAAAATAACCTGTTTCTTCAAGTAACTTTAAAAATGTATAGAAAAGCTCAGGTCCTACAGTAAGTTGCACTACTTCTGCTCCATATGCCTCACATTTTCTAGCTTTTTCTACAATTTCAGGTTGTCCTACTCCTCTACTATCATAGCACTCCTGAACAATAATACATTTTAATCCTTGCATTGCAGCTTGACTTGCAACTGCTGCTCCATAATTACCACTAGTTGCTGCAATTACACCTTTATATCCAAGTTTTTTAGCATGGTATACAGCATTAGCTGCTCTTCTAGCTTTAAAACTACCTGAAGGATTAGATGCTTCATCCTTAATAAAAATTCTTGCACCATTTCCTTCAGGAGCAAATTTTCTAGCAAGGGCTGTTAAGTTTTTAAGTTCTAGTAAAGGTGTGTTACCTACTCCAGTGCTGCCTTGAATTTCTTGCATCTCTTCTAGAGTATACCCTGTTTCTTTCATCATTCTTTCGTAATCAAAACCTATACCTTCCGTTTCGAAATTAGTATAATCAATCCCTACAGATTTTTTCATAATTTCACTACGTCTTGACATAACACCTTCATAACTCATGTCTTTATTCATTTGATACACCTCCCCAAAGTACTTCTTTTAATTGAAGTCCAATTTGTAGGATTTCAAGTACAAATTTTCCATAATTATGCTCATAATGCGGCTCTACTTCTACTAAAGTCCCTTTAACTAAACGACCTGTAATAGTTTTAATTTCTACTTTTTGTCCTATTTCTCCATCTTCAATTAAAAAACCTTTCGCCCACATCTCTAGTGGCACCTTTTTTGTATCTTCAGGTAAATTTGTTGCTCTTTCACCAGGCTGTAATACAATATCATGTATCTTTACCCAAGTTCCTTTTTTAGCCAAAGTAAAAACCTCCTGTCTTTCTATATTTTCAGCTTACATGCTCTTAATCTCTTATTTTTCTATAAGTTCTCTCATATCGCCCATTATAGCTCTTGGAACAGGTAAGTCTATCATAGTTCTAAGCCCTGCTTTTGCATTAATTACTTGAGGAATCATATTTACACACATAGCAATTGTTCCTAAACCACCTTCAACTTCAGGGTTAATAGCCATATTTACTTCTGGAGTACCCTTAATTGTTATATAGTCTCCTGTAAATGTTCCTTCCATTTCAGGCTCGATTTGTTGTGGATGAATCATATCAATTTTTACTTCTCCATCTACATAACCTTGACCAGTCATATTTACTCCTGCCACATTACCAGCAGCTGCAAATCCATATGGTGATTTTCTATCAACACTAGTAACAATTGGTTTCATTTGTGTTTCGATTTTTTCAACTGGCCAGCCAATTGCATCCCCAATCATGCTAATAGATTCTGCAAATCCAACGTGTCCTGCTAAGCTTCCATCTTCTACACCTTTATTAAACTCTTCAACAGTTATGCCCACACCTTGTTCTTCCATAACTGCATGACCAAATGGAGAAAGAGAGTTTACTCTTTTAGCCTCAATGTGATTAACATCTAGCATACAACCTGTTAATGTAACTACTAGTAGATCCATAATTAAACCAGGATTAATACCTGTACCTAAAACTGATACTCCGTTTTCCTTAGCAATTCTATCTAATTCTTTTGCAAGTTCTGGTTCTTGAGCTTTAGGATATGACATTTCTTCTGCTGTAGATATTACATTTATTTTGTTCTCTAACATAAGTTTAATTTTATTAAAAGCACCTTTTGTATAAGAGTCAGTAGCAAGTAACGCAATATCAGCTTTAGTATTTTTAATGATATCTTCCATATTACTATTGATAATTACAGGCTTACGACCTTCATTTTCAACACCGAGTACTTCATACATATCTTTACCTACTCTATGTTCAGCCATATCACATACACCTACAACTTCTACTCCTTTTTTATTTAATAGCATTCTTGCCATTCCACTTCCCATTGCTCCAAATCCCCAAATTATTACTTTTATATTTTCCATACTAAACCCTCCATTTTTTTAAATTATTAACTTATATAAAACATATGCAAAACGCATGCCAAGCTTAAATAAAAAAAATGCGACCTTTTTTCAACAATTATCTAAATATATTCCTTTTTTTCCCTGTGCATAGTGTAAAATAGCGCAAAATATTTTGCAGTATCTACAAATAATTTTGCGCCTTCTTTTGCATTATATAGTGAGTATTGATATTAGATTATAACTTATTCGTATAATTTAAACTTTTGGCAAAGATTTTTTACCATTTCAGAAACTTCACTAACTTTTTCTGGATTGTCTATAATAGTTCCTATAATTTCTGCAATAACTACCATATCGTTTTCCTTCATACCTCTTGTAGTAACTGCTGGTGTTCCTATACGAATACCACTTGTTACGAATGGACTTTGAGGATCATAAGGTATGGTATTTTTGTTAACTGTAACACCTACTTCATCTAATAACTTTTCAGCATCTTTACCCGTAATATTTTTGTTTCTTAAATCAAGTAATAATAAATGGTTATCTGTGCCACCTGAAACAAGATTAAATCCTCGTTTCATTAATTCTTCTGCAAGCTTACTTGCATTTTTAACAACTTGCTCTTGGTACTGTTTAAATT
>JAEWHG010000210.1 GCA_023387935.1 Bacillota bacterium | reverse complement strand
TTAATATTTCTTTAAACCGAGGTATATCCTTTTTAGATACTCCCATGGATAAATTAAATCTTTTTCCTTTATTAATAGCCATTGATAAATTCTCTAAAATAGTCATGGAAGGTGAAGTTCCTAGGGTTGGATCTTGAAACACTCTACTTATTACTTTTGAACGTCTATATTCTGGCATTTTTAACAATTCATTATCACTTAAAAGGATATCACCAGCATCAGCTTCAATAGCACCTGAAATTAAGTTAAGAAATGTAGATTTACCAGCGCCATTACTTCCTATAATCGTAATAAAATCTCCTTCAGATACATTAATAGAAAATCTATTAAAAATGCTTTTTTCATTTACAGTGCCTTTATGGAAGGTTTTAGATAGATTGTGTACTTGTAGCATTTGACTCACCTCCTAAGGATGTACCTAGCTTAAACGGTAGCTTTAATTTATTATGACGCAAAGATAATGCTATAACCACAATGATAGCCGTAATAAGCTTTAAATCTGTTGCGGGAAAACCTAGTTTTAGTGCAAAAGCTGTACTTGCTTTATATAAAATCGAACCTATAATTGCCATTGTTGTTGCAGAAATAAAAGGTATACTTTTCAAAACTGTTTCCCCTAGAATTATAGATGCCAGTCCCATAACCATTACACCCGTTCCCATTCCCACATCTGCAAATCTTTGATGCTGTGCCATCATTGCACCTGATAAGGCAACTAATCCATTTGCTATCATCAGTGCCATTATTTTTATTGTTCCAATATCTATACCCAATGAGGTAATAAGTTTTGGATTATCTCCAGTGGCTTTTAATACGAATCCTAATTTTGTTCTAAGAAATAAATCTAAAGCTATTTTCATAAATACAGCTATAATAATAATTGTATATATTGAATCCCAATTGTTTGAGAATATTGTTTTCTGTTTAAATAATGGAATATTGGACTTGCCCATAATTCGTAAATTAATTGAATATAAAGCGATCATTACTAAAATACTTGATAATAAATTAGTAATTTTAAGCTTTGTATGAAGAATACCCGTCATACATCCTGCGATCATTCCTGCACCAAAAGACATTGCGGTTGCAAAAATAGGATTTGCACCTGACTGTAAAAATGAAGCAGCAACGGCAGCTCCCAATGGGAAGCTACCATCAACTGATAAATCTGGAAAATCTAATATTCTATAAGTAATATATACACCTAAAGCCATTACGCCAAATATAAAACCCTGTTCTAAAATTGTTAACCAAAATTCCATTTTGTTACTCACCGCCTTTAATTAATTCTGCCGACTCCTTTAATTCTTCCGGAACGTTTATTTGCAATTTTTCTGCAGCATCTTCATTAATAATTAATTGAGTCTCTTTTAAAGTATCTACCGACATATCTTGTGGCGCTTTACCATTTATGATGTCTATAGCCATAAGTCCTGTTTGAAATCCTAGGTTGTAATAACTTATTCCCTCTGTTGCCAATGCCCCCGCATTTACATGAGCTGACTCTGAACCAATGATCGGTATTTTTCTCCCCATAGTTTCATTAACAATTAAAGGCATTGCAGAAGCTACTAGATTATCTGTTGGAACATATATTACATCTACCTTATTTAGTAATTCTTGTAGTGCTTGTGGAATTTCATTAACATTGGTTACTCCTGTTTTTTCAACGGTAAGATCAAAATTTGGAGCAAGCTCTTCAACCTTATTAATCTGTATTTCAGAATTTAGCTCACTAGTGTTATATAATATCCCAACTTTTTTCGCTGTTGGAATCAATTGTTTTAGTAATCGAAGTTGCTCTTCTACCGGATTCATATCACTTGTACCAGCAATATTAGTCCCTGTTTTTTCCCAAGATTTTACTAAACCAGCCTCAACAGGATCTGTAACTGCTGTAATAAGAATTGGAATCTCTTGAGTTATATTGTAGGCAGCCTGTGCCGCTGGTGTAGCAATTGCTAAAATTAAGTCCTTTTTATCTGCTAAAAAGTTTGATGCTATTGTTTGAGTTGTAGCAATATCGCCCTGTGCATTTTGAAATTCAATTTCAATATTTTCACCATCTTTAAACCCATTTTCTTCTAAAGCAGCTATAAACCCTTCTCTGGATGCATCTAGTGCTGGATGCTCTACTAGCTGGGAAATTCCTATCTTTAGAACACTATTTTTTTCTTCTGAAGCTCCATTATTTGCTTCATTTCCCGAAGCTGTAGGCTGCGCCCCACACCCTGCTAATAAAGATACTGCTAATATTCCTACCAACACCGTTTTAAAAATCTTCTTCTTTCCTACCATACTACCATCCTCCAATTTTTTTAATTTTATGTTTTCATACTGTATTGAGTAATACCGTATAAAAATAAAAAAACTCCCTTGTAGAGAGTTTTTAAGCAAAGTAAAATAAACCTATTAACAAAATAATTCATTAATAGCGTATTTACAAACTATATCTCCTACCAAACTACCATTCTACATATTTAAAAATACTATTCAACGTCTACCAACCTACAAATTCTACATAACCTACATAACTACAAAATCTACATAACTACAAAATCTACGAATTCTACGAAATCTACAAAGTATAAACTAAATTAAATGTATTATATCTAAGAACAATTTTTATGTCAATAGTTTTTTAACAATTTTAAAAGTCAAAATATTTTCTATATCTACAGATCAGGTACTGCACGATGTCCTAATCCGATTACGACCTCGTTCAAATGAAGTAGACCTATACTCATAAAAATACATACACTTAGATGCTCTCCATATCGTGCAATACCAATTTTCCCACCTACACTTAATCCATTAGCCTTAGTAGCTACTTGCATAATGGCTTCCCTAGTAGCACCTGCAACAGCCCCATCATGAACATGGCTTTCCTTTATAATTCCACTTCTTCTAGAAGCAACAATCGCTCTTTCAATGATTTTAGGAATAGAATTGATAAGGTTTCCGCCGATATCCACAGCAGCCCCTCTAATCCCTTTACTTTTAAATTCATTAATTATTTGCTCCTCAGCAGTTCTTGAAGAAGTTATTGCAATTTCAATTGACGCTCTCGCAACATCTGTACTATCCCATTTCATCCCTTCATCCCCTAACTTATTATTCTTTATTCTTATGTATTTCCATTTAAATTCTGTATAATTCAAAAATATTTAATATTCGAATGAAAGCTCTTCAATATGATCCTATATATTTAATTAGCTTTAAATATATAATAACACAATATTTACATGGTTTAGTACAAAATATATGCTATTTTATTTTTTTCTTTCTTCCTAAAATAAGAGAAATATAATTAATATCTTTTATTATTTCTTCTTTATCATTTAATATCTCTTCGTCACTCCAAGTACAGTGCTTAATATATTTATAGTCAAAATCCTTATTTTCAAGAGTATTTAATATCTTTTCCTTGTTTCTAAATGTCTTTAAAACACAAATAGAGTCTACACCATCAAGTAGTTCTTCTTTAAAATCGTCACATAGTAAAAAGCTATCCCCTTTTAATGTAATCGGTTGCTTTGCTCTACCAGCCGCTGCGATAAAGGACGGTATACCAGAAATAACTTCTACATCAATATGAACCTTTTCTTGTTCTTCCATCGTATTTACAAATGTACTGTATACCAT
>JAEWHG010000206.1 GCA_023387935.1 Bacillota bacterium | reverse complement strand
TAATAATATCCTCAAAGTAAACAGTAGTATCAAAAATAAAAATAGGCAATGATTTTTTGTTTGCATAGTTCATCACTTCTATAGGAAGATCATTATAATAAATATTTTTTATAGCCAATCCACTAATCTGATTTTCTTCTAAATATTTTGTGGCTTCTAGAATTAACTCTGGTTGATCCTTTGCAAATAATAAGCTTGTAAGTACAAATTCACCTTTTATAAATTCACTTTCAACAATTTGTCCTTCTATTTTATTAACAAACTCCCAGTCTAATATCCCAATTTTTTCTATAATCCGATCTAGTCCTCGATGACCTGCTACTAGTCTAAAATTTTTAAATGTCTCTAATTTTGTTGCTTCTAAAACAGTAAGCCCCATATAAGTTCTCCTTGGTAACAATAATTTTATGTGAATAAATTACATTGAATTCCAACATCATTATATCAGAATCTAACATGCCATACAAAGCAAAAGCAAATTTAACTAATTGCTATAAAACAATACTTCTTTAGTTAAATTTTTTATATTGTAATGCTATAATATACTATATATAAGATGAGGAGGTTAAATATGAGACCTTTAGCAGATCGAATAAGGCCTATTGAATTAAATGATATAGTAGGACAAAGCCACATTATCGGTAAAGACAAATTATTAAATAGAATAATAGAATCAAAAATAATACCTAATATGATTTTCTATGGGCCATCGGGTACAGGTAAAACTACAATTGCAAATATAATAGCAAAAAGCTCTAACAAAGAGTTTTATAAAATCAATGGAACTAATGCAAATATAGATGATATTAAACGTGTAATAGCTCAAATCGGGACATTACATACTATGAATGGTATTTTATTATATATTGATGAGCTCCATTATTTAAACAAGCGACAGCAGCAGTCCATACTTGAATATATAGAAAATGGGGACATCACTCTTATTGGGAGCACCACAGAAAATGTTAATTTTTCCATATTTAATGCTCTACTTAGCAGGTGTACAATCATTGAATTTAAACCATTAAGTACTGATGATTTAGTCATTGGACTAAAGAGAGTTATGTCTTTGGAAGAAAAAAGACTGGATATTAAAATTACATATGAAGATGATGCACTAAGCTACATTGCAGAAGTATCTAACGGAGATTTAAGGAGGTGCTTAAATACTATAGAGTTAATAATAAATACATATTGTATATATAATCCTAAGGAAATTAATATAGATATAGAAAAATCCATTGAATGCTCTCAAAGTAAGATTACGAACTACGATAGAGATGGGGATGGTCATTATAATCTACTTAGTTTTTTTCAAAAGAGCATAAGGGGCTCTGATGAACAAGCTAGTATACATGCCCTTGCAAGATTAATTAAGTCTGGGGACTTAGCCTCTATCTGCAGAAGGCTCTTGGTAATTGCAGCTGAAGATATAGGGCTTGCCTATCCACAAGCTGTTTCTATAGTGAAATCTTGTACTGATTCTGCACTTCAACTAGGGTTTCCTGAGGCTAGAATACCCTTAGCACAGGCTACAATACTTCTTGCTTCCCTTCCTAAATCCAATACAGCATATAAAGCTATTAACGCTGCATTAGATGATTTAGATAGAATTGATGTTGGTCAAGTACCATATCATTTGTGTGATTCTCATTCGAATTCTTCTATTAAAAATAAAGGTGAATACTTATATCCACACGACTATCCTAATCATTATGTCAAACAGCAATATATGCCTGACAGTATTAAGAATAAAACTTATTATAAGTATGGAAATAATAAATTTGAACAATCTATGAAATCTTATTGGGATAAAGTCAAAGGTTAGAAATCCTCTCTTTAGGAGTTTTATAGATTAGAACTTTCCTATTTAAAACATTAAAGGATAACTTTCCTATTCATTATAAAAAAAGTCTGTTGAGCTATATCTCAACAGACTTTTTTATACTATAGCTCATCGTCTAGTGGCTGTATAAATGGTATGTTTACCTGTGGTGGGAATAGTGGTGGGAAGTCAGGGCAGATTTCTCTTGGACTTACTTGTTGCTCGCAGAAACCTGTACTTAATACGCATAATTGTACTGGTACTTTAATTTTCTTCTCGCAAGTAATACATAAAGCAACGATTAGATTAACTAAAACTTCACCTGTTGCTGGATTAAATGTAATATCTCTAGCTATATTTTGAGTCGATAATCTTGGAGTAAATGCAATATTACAAAACTCTGTAAACTGTGGTAGGAACGCTGAATCAAATACGGATGGCATACATAATTCAAAGAAATTAGTTACTACTTGGTTTACTGGCATTCTTCCTCTAAGTGTTATTCTTTGAGTATCTCCATCTGCGTCTATAAAATCAACATCCATTTCTATTATAATACTACCTGTTATTTGAATTTCCTGTGATCCAAATATAGGTGTACCTCTTGTTATTTTATCACAATCTGTAGTATCTGCATAAATTAAGTATTGTAATAATCCAGCAGGTCCTGGTACAACAACAGGATCTCCCTTTTCATCAGTAACGAATTGAGCACCTGATAAAGTTGTTGTAGGAGTAACTGTTAAGTTTCTCTTATCATTAATGTTATCTGGGTTAAAAAACTTTCTTGCTCTAATATTTCTTACTCTTATAATTCTTGATCTTGGACCGCATTTAGATGTTGGTAACGATCCCATTGGCACTCTGTTTCCTGCTTGTAGTCCTTGTAAGTTAAATGTTGCTGCATCATATACTTTATCTACAAATATACATTCACCAACTACATCATCTAAACAACCATCAAAGAAGCAACCAGTTTGAGCAATACAGCACGGTCTATCTATGGCCATTACGTCATTATTTAGTTCTTCATTGTTTGACATTATCTTCACCCCTTCTATTTTTCATACATAAGAATAGATAAATATTTAAATTCTTACTTACTTTAGAATATGTATTTAGGTTAATTTAGGTGCTAGTAAAGAGGAATTTTTATTGTTCCCAAGCATATATTTAAATGAAAAAGTATTTTTTAAAATATTAGTTACTATAGCTTTCTGTTGTATAAATTAAAGGTTAAAGGAAGTGATATTATGCCATTTGTACCTGGGTATGAATTTATACTTAAAAATAAACTTGGAATAGTGTTTAATTTTTACTTAAATGAACAAAAGCATATTGAATATATAGTGTCCGATAATAAAGGTAAATGGAAAGAAAAATTTATAGTTATTGAAAAAGCAACTGAGAACTTTTATTTAGAAATTGATAATAAAAATAATATACACCTGGTTAGTTTCCATAGTAATGGGGCGCTATATTATAGCAAATTTGACAACAATGCATGGACTAATGATTTAATCCTTCAATACCAAATAGAAGAACAAAAAATTTTGTATCCAACAATAAAATATGTAAATGACCAAATTCATATATTTTATTATTTAATACATACAAAGGATAATAAAAAAGCATTTTTACTTCATCTAAGCTTTAATAATAAGAATTATAAAACGAATCATATTGCTACAGCATATTATAAAACCTATATTAATCCTTTTAAGGTTTTCTTAAAAGATAATGAGTTTTTTATATTATACGGGTCCATAGTTAACGATTTTGACCAAATATTTGTCTCCCAATTAAATGTTAAAAAAGAAAAATGTGATGATCCTATATGCCTTACATCTTCTAAAGATAAAAAAATATATATAGATGGATTACTAGATAAAAATAAGAAACTGCATATAATTTGGAGTAAGTATGATGAGGAGCATTTAGTTGTCCAGTATTTAAACTTAGATACAACTGATTTAGGTACTAAGGATAAGAATTCAAATGTAGTTCCTTTATCAAATCGATCTAGCTGTTCTTTTCCAGCATTGTCTTATTACAAAGATATATTGTGGGCTACTTGGACTGAAACGAATAAAATAGTATCTACTCACTCTTTAAATTTAGGAAAAGATTGGTCAAAGCCTTATACCCATGAAGATACTAGAAAGCTTGACTATAAACGTTATAGATACGTATCAGATTTTAGTAGTAATGAGGAGCATATATTATGCGATTTTATTTTCGGAAGCTTATATCCCAATATACAATTTTTAGGATTTGGAGGTGAGCCTAATGATGACATACCACCAAGTGAATAGTACATTTATACCTAAATCTACAGATACTGAGCCCTGTTTAGATACGGAAATCACTATAGAGGATAATTTAGAATTAATTAAAGAAAATGAAGATTTATTAGCAAAACTTAAGACATATGAATCTAAAATAAGCGAATTAGAGAAAAATATAAAATCGAAAAAGCAAGAAATGCACTCTTATAATAATATTATCGTTAAACTTGAAGAAGAAATTAAAGAGCTGAAAGATATTGGCAATAAAAATGATTTTACTGAAGTAGAATCTCTGAATAGCAATATAATTAGATTACAAGATGAAAATAATAGATTGAAAAAAGAGCTAGCATCACAAAAAGAGCATACACAACTACTTTATATTCTAATAATAATATTAGTGATTATGTAAAATATTGATATTTAAATAAGTTTGTATCTATTATTAATACTAAAATAAAAGCCGAAATATTAACTATGTTAAACTACATACTTAATATTTCAGCTTTTATTATGAATACAACAAGGTTCCCAGGGCCCATCAGCGATCTTTGAATGCCTTGATGGGTGGGGTTCTTATTGTGAACACAACAAGGTTCTGGGGTACCCGTACGGAATCTTTGATTACGTTAACGGGTCAGGTTCTTATTTTTAACCATTGTTTTTTCTTAGCCAGTTTAAAGAATCTAATATTTCATCATCCTTATAAATTGATTTATTTTCATTGAGATGCTTTGAAATAGAGATTACTAAGTTGCTATCTTTTTCTATATTGTTTAAAATGATAAATTTAAGAATAAGTATCGCTTTATTTATATATTTATCCTCATATATATATTTCTTTCTTATAAGTAATATAAAATAGTCGTATAAATTGTTATTAATCCATTTATCTTCTTTCGTATATATAAATTCTATTTCTTCTCCTTCATCCCTATAAATATTTGAATAAACCTCTATGTTTTCTTTTCTTTCTAGCCATTGATTATAAAGGGGCTTAAACGGCTCTGTTCTAGCCACTGGTAAAAAATCTTCCATATCCTCAATATTTATTTTTCTAGTTTTTAAGTAGTCCATACTTATTTTATCATAATTTAGTTCTTTAATTCTTATTATATCTGTAGAGGTTAATAGTAAAAAACCTAATCCTTTTAATTGATCGTATGTAAGGTTAGAGTTCTCAAATAAAATATCTATACTATAACATTGACCTTGTCTTCCTATTGATTGAATAAAATTTATAATATATTTAAGATTCGTACTCGTTT
>JAEWHG010000196.1 GCA_023387935.1 Bacillota bacterium | reverse complement strand
ACGGTTATAAAATCGGACTGTATTACTAAATCATTAACTGTTTCCATTTTATTAACCCCTAATTTTGCCATCTGTATTTCAGTTAGGTATGGGTCAAAAGCAATGACTTTCATTCCAAAGGCTTGTAATCTAGTAGCAACTAAAGATCCAATTCGTCCTAAGCCAACAATACCTACGGTCTTGCCGAAGAGCTCAACTCCAGTAAGCTTATTGCGTTCCCACTTTTTATTTTTAAGACTCATATTTCCCTGAGCAATGTTGCGGCAGCTAGCAATAAGAAGTCCTATGGTATGTTCTGCTGCAGCAATAGAATTGGAATCCGGTGTATTGATGGCGATTATTCCCTTTGATTTGGCGTATTCTATATCAATATTATCCATTCCATTTCCCGCTCTACCTATGACCTTTAAGTTCACAGCTTTTTCTAATAACGCTTTATCTACCTTAGTGGCACTTCTAACAATCAAGCCATCATAATCTTCTATAATAGATAATAGTTCATCCTTAGAAATGTCTAATTTTTCATCAGCATCTATACCTGCATTTAATATAAGCTCTATTCCCATTTGATCGATTTTTTCTGTAATTAAAATTTTCATAATAATTCCTCCACATATATATTATTTTAGATACGAAAGAAAATCTTCTAGTCTTACTATTTTCTTATATTTATAAAAAATATTTTTAAAAAATACAAAAGCCCCCGTCTTTGACTATATTATTGTCAAGGACGGGAGCTTCTCTCACGTGGTACCACCTTCATTTGTTATCTATCTAAAGATAACCTCAACGAATATAACGGCATCGTACCGAGACAGGTTACTAATTTCCCCTGCTAGTTCAGGAATGGATTGGGCAGCTTTAGGTACCAATTTACACCAACCATTGGCTCTCTTAAACCTAATTACTGCTTACTATTTTCCTTCATCACATTTAATTATTTACTTTATATTTTAAAGCGTATAATATTCTAGAATACTTAATAACATATATGTTTTTGTAATTTAATGAATATCTTACTACCAGCTGTATCCTTTGTCAAGAGAAAAATTAAGAAATATTTATAAAATTATTTCTAAAATGTAATACTATTCATTTTGGAGCGTTCTTTAATAATTAAAATATAGATAAAATTACTAATGAATAGAAAATAGAGTAACTTTTATTTAATGGAATATAATTCCTTAAGAATATTTTAAAAAAATAATACAGTGAAGTAGAATATAAAAGCACCTTATGATATAGTTAAAAAAATAAGATATAAGAAATATATATTAATTTAAAAGAATTCTTATTCCAATTGGATGAGAATTTTTTTATTGTGAATACAATAAGGTTCCCAGGACCCATCAGCAATCTTTGATTGCGTTAATGGGTGGGGTTCTTATTCTAGGTATAAAATAAAAAAGAATGTTAATTGTAGGATAATTTAAAATTCTAAATTTTAAGCTGCTGAAAAAAATATTATTTATCGTAATATATGCAGAGGAGGTAAAGTAGTGACGAAACTTCTCAATATTTTTAATAAAAAAATCACATTAGAAGAACGTGTAAAACATATAAAAAATGGTTATGAAGACGATCGAAATAATCTAATACAGGAATATATACCCTTTATAAAAAAGGTGATTTCAAATCAATTAGGATCATACGTTGAGGTGGAAAATGATGAGTCCTTTAGTGTGGGTCTAATGGCTTTTAACGAAGCAATAGAGAAATACAATGAAGACAAAGGAAACTTTTTAACCTTTGCTTCAATCGTTATCAAAAGTCGATTGATAGATCAGTTAAGGAAGGAATCAAAAAGATCGAATGAAATTCTGGCAAGTCAATTGGGGGATAACGAAGAAGCTTATCCAGAAAATATTATAGCTGTAGAAGGCTTTGAAGCAAAGATAGAAACCAAGCTTGATTTAGCATCTTTAGTACATAATATGAAAGATTTCGGGATTTCCCTGGATGACTTGATAAATGAAGCACCAAAGCACGAGGATACAAGGATAATGGCAGTAAAAATAGGAAGGCATGTATTTGAGAACAGACAGCTTTGTGAAAAGTTCCTGAAAACAAAAAACCTTCCTACAGGAGATATAATGAAGGGGTTAAGTATCAGTAAAAAAATAATTCAAAGAAGCAGAAAGTTTATTATAGCAATTATATTGATACTGGAAAGTGATTTAGATACGCTTAAAAAGTATATTTCTAATGTTGAAGGGAGGGAGAGAAATGGTCTATAGAGGAAATGTAATGGAGGTTAGAGGGGATTGTCTAGTTGTAATGCTAGAAGACTGCACCTTCCGAAATGTTAAAAAGTTTAAAGGACTAGAAGAAGGCATGGAAATATATTTCGAAGACAGAGATATCATAAGAAAATCTAACTTTAATTTTAAAAACATTTCTCTTGTTGCCGCTGCAATATTATTATTTGTAGCAACTTCCTTCTATGGTATAAATGCTTGGGATATAAGCTATAGAGCAGTGGCTCTAATTTCCGTAGATATTAACCCTAGTGTTGAGTTAAAGATAAATAGGAATCATAATGTAATAAGAGCTATAGCCCTTAATGAGGATGCCAAAAATCTCCCATTAAATAATCTCAAGAATCAGCCATTAGATGAAGCATTAGAAACATTAGTAAATATGGCAAGGCTAGAAGGATATATAAAAGAAGAAGAGGAAAATTATATTTTAGTCACATCAGTAGATTTAATAGAAAAAACAAAGGAAAAAAATATACTGACAGACCTTATTTCAAACGGTAAAGCCAAAATAGAAACTTCAGCTGTAGAGGCTGGAGAGCAGGTAGAAGTTATTTCTATACAATCAAATAAAAAAACCTTAAAAGAAGCTAAGAAAGAAAATATTTCAGTAGGAAAGAAAGAGATTAATCAAAATATTAATGCTAAGCAAGAGCAGAATATAAAGAAAATCATAGAAGAAGATGAAGAAAAATGGGATAAACATTTAGAAGAGATGAGAAAAGAAGCAAATGAGTTACAGAAGAAATTAAAACAGCATCAAAATTTGAACAATAAACATAATAATAGGAATAATAATGATAAAAATAAGAAAGAGCTTAATCAAATCATTAATTCTAAGCAAGAGCAGAATATAAAGAGAATTATAGAAGAAGATAAAGAAAAATTGGATAAACATTTAGAAGAGATAAGAAAAGAAGCAAATGAGTTACAGGAGAAATTAAGACAGCATCAAAATTTGAATAATAAACATAATAGTAATAATGATAAACATAATAATGAGGTTAATGAATTCATAAAACAAGAAAAAGATAAGCTCAAAGAAAGATTTAAGCAGGAAGAAGATAAAGCAAAGGAAGAAATAAAACAACATAGGGATGAGTTTAAAGACGAAAGAGAAGAGTTTAAAGACAAATTTAAAAAGTATAAGGACGAGTTAAAAAAAGAAGAAAAAAACAAGAAGAATAATTAAAATGAAATAGTGTATGAATAGGCAGGGTATTATATAATACTCTGTCTTTTTTTAGCACTTAAAATTGAGTGCGGTATAAGGTTTGTGAGAGTAATCGAGCAAATTTTATTGTAAGTACAACAAGGTTTTGGGGTACCCGTACGCAATCTTTGATTGCGTTAACGGGTCAGGTTCTTATTTATATTTTACCTGCTTGGAGTAGAGATGGAAAACGAAAGAATTATATAAATACATGGTACGTAAAAGTGATATAATAAATAAAGAGTCAGCTGGCATAGGAGTTTATTCCTATCTACTGAGTAATTTAAGATAAGGGGAATTAAAATGGAAAATTTAGTATATGACAATGAAAGAATAGATGATTTACAGATAAATAATTTGAAAATAATTCAAAATCCGAAAGGATTTTGTTTTGGTATAGATGCTGTTTTATTAGCGAATTTCGTAAGCCTGAAGAAAAATGCCAAAGTAGTTGATTTAGGAACAGGCACAGGAATAATCCCTATTTTACTGGCTGGAAAAAGTGAGACAAGTCATATTACTGCATTAGAAATACAAGAAGAAGTAGCAAACATGGCCCAAAGAAGCATTCAACTAAATAATATAGAAGATAGAATTAAAATATTAAATATGGATTTAAAGGATGCAGAAAAGGTATTGGAAGTTAACAGTTATGATGTAGTAACATCAAACCCTCCATATATGCATTCAGAGGGACTAATTAATACAGAAGACAAAAAAGCCATATCTCGCCATGAAGTAAAGTGTAGCCTAGAAGATGTTATTAGAACTGCATCTAGGCTTTTAAAACACAATGGTAGGTTTTTTATGGTACATAGACCCATCCGTTTAGCTGATATAATGGTTTATTGTAGACAATATAAGCTAGAGCCAAAAAAAATACAATTTATTCATCCTACTTATGGTAAAAAGCCAAATTTATTATTAGTAGAATGTATAAAGGCAGCTAAACCGGAACTTAAAATATTAGATCCTCTATATGTATATAATGAAGAAGGAAAGTATACTGCTGAAATTTTCCATACTTACGGTAAAACTAAAGTAGAGGAAGGAGATGAATTTAGTGAATAAGGGAACTTTGTATATTTGTCCTACACCAATAGGAAATTTGGAGGATATCACAATAAGAGTATTAAACACTTTAAAAAACGCAGACTTAATTGCAGCAGAGGACACTAGACATACTTTGAAGCTACTGAATCACTTTGAAATTCAAAAGCCTTTAACAAGCTACCATGAGCATAATAAAAAAACGAAGGGACCAATATTGGTAAATAAATTATTGAACGGAGAGAATATTGCTTTAGTTTCGGATGCAGGCATGCCCGGAATATCAGATCCAGGTGCAGACATGGTACAGCTATGTATAGAAGAGGGAATACACTTTGAAGTATTGCCAGGTGCTACAGCTTCTATTTTGGCTTTAGTAGCTTCGGGTCTAGATACAGCTAAATTTACCTTCGAAGGCTTTTTAGATAGAGATAAAAAAAGTCGGAAGCAAAGATTAGAAGTGATTAAAAGAGAAGACAGAACCTTAATTTTCTATGAGGCACCTCATAGAATTAATAATACGCTAGAAGATATATTGGCTATATTGGGCAATAGACAAGCAGTAATAGGAAGAGAGCTTACAAAAAGATACGAGGAGTTTATTCGGGGAAGTGTAACGGAACTTATAGATTATCTAAAACAAAATCCTCCTAAGGGTGAAATTGTATTACTATGTGCAGGAGCAAACCTAGAGGAAGAAGCTATAATAGAGCAAAGCAAGCTGGAGGAAATATCTATAAAGGATCATATTATTTCCTTAATGGAAGATGGAATGGATAAAAAATCTGCTATAAAAGAGGTTGCAAGACTTAGAAATATTTCTAAACGGGATGTATATAAAGAGGCTATTGATCTATAATTAATGAATTTTACATCAATCAGTGTAAAAATAATTGCATAAAAATAAAGAGCCCGAGGGGCTCTTTTAAATGTAATTTACAAGAAGTGTATATTACATAATGAAGACTATTTTTTTAGTTCGGAAAGACATTCAGAACAAATATTTTTACCTTTATAAACAGAAACATCTTTTGCGTTATCGCAGAAGATACAAGCAGGTTCATATTTTTTTAAAATTATATTTTGGCCATCCACATAAATTTCTAGAGCATCCTTCTCTGCAATGTTTAATGTACGTCTAAGCTCGATAGGTAAAACCACACGACCAAGCTCGTCTACTTTTCTTACAATACCTGTTGATTTCAATTGAAATTCCCTTCTTTCTTTTGGATAAAATAATAAATATATGTTATACCTAATTGGATAATTATGGTAATACATCTCGATACTACAAAATTCGACAACCTTTCCTTAAATAGTACCAAATATACCATTATTAGTCAACATAAAAATAAAATTTATTTGTTTGCACTGCATAAACTTTATGTCGCACTCAATTCTAAGCTTTGCTTAGAATTTCAAGTGCTCAAAAAACATATTTTTTAATATTTATCCCATAGCTCAGAGCTATAAAACTATCTCTACTTGCTTATTCTTCTCGAAATTGGTCCATCATTTGATTTTTTAAATCCCAAAGATTCTTAGATAAATCCACTTTATAAAGCTGAGGTCTGTTTAAACGCCTATATTCTGGCCAAAGGGAATCCAACTCGCTCTTAGCATATTCGCATATTTCTTTCATATTTTTTCTTTCATATACTAACTTTCCATCTACGTATAGAGGGACAAGCATTTCTCTAATACGATAATTTCTAAAGGTTTTCTTTTTCCAAGTATATATTGGATGGAAGATCGTTAAAGGCTCATTCGTATTAATTTCTTCATCATCTAACATAATTAAATCAGCTTGGGCCTTGTTGTTTTCTACATCATAAATGCGAACAACCTTTTTATATCCAGGGTTCGTAATTTTCTCAGGATTTTCAGAAATTTTTATTTTAGGAATCATTTTTCCATTTTCTTCAGTTGCTGATAATTTATATACGCCACCTAAGGCAGGACAACCCTTAGAAGTTATAAGATTAGTACCTACACCCCAAGAATTAACTGCAGCATCTTGCAGCTTTAAGTTATTAATAACATCTTCATCTAAATCGCTGGATGCAGTTATTGTAACATCTTCAAAACCAGCAGCATCTAACATCTTGCGAGCTTCCTTAGACAAATATGCTATATCTCCAGAGTCAATTCTAATACCTGAAGGCTTATAGCCTTGTTCTCTTAATTCATTAAAGACAATAATCGCATTGGGAACTCCGCTTTTTAAAACATTGTAAGTATCTACCAAAAGAAGAGTGTTGTTTGGATATGCTCTAGCATAAGCACGAAATGCCTCAAGCTCTGAGTCGAAGGATTGAATCCAACTATGAGCATGGGTACCTACAACTGGAATATCAAACATTTTTCCTGCAAGAACATTTGAAGTAGCAATGCACCCTCCTATAACGGCAGCTCTTGCTCCATATATACCTGCATCTGGGCCCTGAGCTCGTCTTAGGCCAAATTCAAAAACTGGATCCCCTTTTGCTGCAGTACAAATACGTGTAGCTTTAGTAGCAATTAGAGATTGAAAATTTACTATGTTTAATAAGGTAGTTTCAATAAGCTGAGCCTGAATAGCTGGCGCTTTAACTCTTACTATAGGCTCATATGGAAACATAAGAGAACCTTCCTGAACACAGTAAATAGTTCCTGTAAATTTAAAGCTTCTTAAATAGTCAATAAATTCATCATCAAATAAATTTAAACTTCTTAAATAAAGAAGACTGTCTTCGTCAAATTTAAGGTTTTCTATATAATCAATTACCTGCTCAATTCCTGCCACCATAGTATAGCTGTTGTTACAAGGATTTTTTCTAAAGAAAAGATCAAAAACAACAACATCCTCATCAACCCCATTTTTGAAATAACCATTCATCATAGTAAGCTGATAGAGATCTGTCAGCAAAGTCAAGTTTCTCATTTTTATACCTTCCTTTGGTTAAAATTTGTAGTTATTACTCCATTTGGAGCAAGTTTCCTCTATTATATCAAAGTTGAA
>JAEWHG010000194.1 GCA_023387935.1 Bacillota bacterium | reverse complement strand
ATGTTAACTTCGCCTGAAATTGTTAGCTTAATAAAGGAAGCAAAGAATGATCCAGTTGTTGTCATGGTAGATGATAGAGGGAATACTGGAATGGGTAAAGGAGAACAGGTTATGTATGAAATTAGTACCCACCCAGATATAGAAGTTCTTGGAATTGTTGCTGTAGCATCTAACACAAAAGGAGTAAGAGGTGTGAAGGTGGATTATTCTATAGATAATGATGGGAATGTTATTGATGGACCAGTTGACAAACATGGAAATAGAACTATTAAAAATTTACTATATGGCGATACTGTAGATATTATTGATAATTGTAAAGTTCCTATTGTTATTGGAGTAGGAGATATTGGGAAGATGGAGGGAAAGGATGTAAAAGAAATAGGAGCTCCTATAATTACAAAGGCACTAGAACATATAATTTCAAAAAATAGTTCAGATAATGAATATAGGTTATAGATATCATGAATATCTATAACCTATATTTGTATTAATTCATATAAAATATTTAAATCTCGTCATCTGTTGAATCAATAATATCATCTGTATCACCCTCTGAAGGGGATTCATCAGTTCCGGAACCATCCCCAGGAGAGCCTGGGAAAGTGATGCCTAATCCATCTTCTAGAACGTCGTAATATTGAGTAGGCAACTCATAAATATAATCTAAAGGCACGATACCACCATGTTCTTCTGGATTATAAGGGATCGGTCTTTTTACAAATACTTTTGACTCCACTTGCCAGAAAGGAGTTAAGTCCGTAGCTAACTTGCCAGTTGGCGTATGAATATCTGCAAGAACATGAACGTCGCAATAGTCAGTAGGAGCAGTGCCTTTAGCGAATATTTCCGTTGTTATTGTACTTCCTCTAGGATCTAAAGAACAGTATTCAGTAGGTAGTTTACCGGAAATTGTACAGATAGTAACTCTTTCTATATCGCTAGGCTGTTCAAAGTTTTTAACTGGTAATTCTTCATGAACTCTTTTCATAACTGTACTCCATAGCTTTGCAGCTGCGGGACTACCAGAAGAAAGACTTACGGGCTGATCCGATCCAATCCAAGTTGCTGCTGAATAATAAGGAGTGTATCCTACAAACCATGCATCTTTTTGATCATCAGTTGTACCTGTTTTACCAGCTACTGGCATACTTCCGATACTAGCACCTCTACCAGTACCTCTAGCAGATGAAATAACGCCACGAAGTAAATCAGTTACAATATATGCAGATTGCTCTGTTATTGCTCTGTGTTGTTCGGGTTTGTTTTCTAAAATAAGATTTCCGTGTCTATCATATACTGTAGTGAAGGTTGTTGGCTTGGTATATAGTCCACCGTTAGCTAATACATTGTAAGCTGCGGTCATTTCTAGAGGACTAACACCTTTTGTCATACCACCCAAAGCAGTGGCTAGTGTTTCATCCGTATATCTTTTGCCATTAATAGTCAATGGGTTTTCCCTAGTATGAACTGTGGTGATACCCATATTTTTCATAGATTCTATCATAGTATTTATAGAAGAATTCTGATCACCGCTCATGGTAGCAGCAAGCTTAACAGCAACGGTATTACTAGAACGCTCTACACCCTCACGTAAAGTAATTAATCCGCGATAGCTTTTATAAAAGTTTCTAGGCCAAGGTGTATCAGGTGATGCATTATTAAGGTAAAGTGGTATATCGTCTATTATGCTTCCTGCCGTATAACCACTTTCGATAGTTGGCGCGTAAACAGCAATTGGCTTAATAGCAGATCCAGGTTGTCTAGGTGTTAAAGCTCTGTTTAATACTCTCTGGCCAGAAGTATTACGACCACCAACAATAGCTTTAATTTCTCCTGTTTTAGGATCACTAATTACCATTGCAGATTGAGGCTGAATTTGTCCATCAGCATCTAAAATATTCTTTTCATCATCCTCAGTGAAACCTTCCTTAGCTAATAATTTTGCTCGGTCTGCACTACCTATTTTAGGAAAGTTACTTGATTTAGAATATTCTTCATCTAAAATCTTTTGTATTCTAGTGTCTAAAGTACTATTAATCCTAAGACCACCGGAATAAAGCATATTAAAGGCTTCGTCCTCCGAATAGCCGCTATTTTCTAGAGCCTGTAAAACATCTCTCTTTACCAAATCACCAAAGAATGATGAAATATTTTCATCTATTTGTCTATTCGGTTTCAAACTAGATTTAACATCTTCATTTAAGGCATCTTCATATTCGGCTTCAGTAATATAGCCTAATCTTTTCATTGCATTTAGTACTAATTTTTGTCTGCTGATAACGTATTCATCAATCTTCTCATTCATTACTATCGTGTACTGAGAGTCTGAGTCATCTAAAATAATATGGTGCTCTTTAACATCTTCTTTTTTCAATGTTATAATTGGTGTGTTTCTAGAAGGATATTTAGTGATTCCAGCAATCAATGCAGATTCTGCGATTGTTAGATCCTTAGCGTCCTTTGAAAAATACACCTGAGAAGCTGCCTGCACACCGTAAGCACCGCTTCCTAAATAAATGGTATTTAAATAGGCCTCTAAAATTTGTTCCTTTGATAGCTGTCTGTCAAGTACAATTCCGTAATAAGCATCTTTAATCTTTCTGGTATAAGATGAGTCGGAACGATCTAAATATAAATTTACAGCTAATTGTTGGTTAATTGTACTAGCACCTTGTCTAGAACCAGTACGGAAGTTTGTCCAAAATGCACCAAAAATACGTTTAATATCAATACCTTTGTGAGTCCAAAAACGTTCATCTTCGATTGCAACAAAGGCATCTTTTAAATGTTTTGGCATTTCAGAATAATCTATTATAACTCTAAAGTTATTAGATTCTATTTTTTCGATTAGTTCTCCTTCTGAATCATAGATAAATGAGCTTTCATCTAACATGGCATAGATATTAGAAGGATCAATAGGTTCAGTGTTTTTAATAATTCCCATTACAATTCCGGCGACGGCGCCAGCGCCAATAAAACCAATTAGTATAATTGAAACTAATATTACTCTAAAAATACTTAGCTTTCTTTTTTTATTATTATCTTTGTCAGTTCGTTTATTTGATTTTTTATCTGACATGGTTAACACCTCCAAATGAGTAAATCCAATAGGTTCAGGAGAACAAATCCAGTACAGTATATAAAATTGCCTATAAATACTACTATATAAATATAGCATATAGGTATTAATATTACAATTATATCTTAATGAGCTCAAAGTATACATCAGATCTTATTATTATATGAACTATATTTCATATAGTTCATATAATAATAAGAGGTGATATTTTTGGGCCATATTAGATTAGGTAGGAAAAAATATTTAAAGTTTAAAATAATAATCAGCATAATTATCATTGGTGCAACTTTAAGTACTTCTTTTTTATATTTAGATAGACAAATTACACCTACTGTACAAGCTATTGGAGAGCTAAAGGCACAAGAAATCACAACAAGAGCAATTAATGAATCTATAAGCTTAGTGTTAAAAGAAGATATTCAATATCAAGATTTAATTTCTATAAAAGAAGATAGGGATGGAAACATAACGATGATGCAGGCTAATACTTTTATGATGAATAAAGTAGCTTCAGATGTAGCATTAACAATACAATATTATTTAAAACAGATTAAAACAGCTTCAGATAAGATACCCTTAGGAAATGCTTTAGGAAGCCAGCTTTTAGCTCAATACGGGCCAAAAATGAAGCTTACGGTGACGCCTCTTGGAATGGTGAATGTAAATTTTGGTACAGAGTTTGAACAATCAGGTATCAATCAAACGAGACATAGAATTTACTTAATTATTAATACTAGTGTTAGAGTGATGGTTCCTTTCAGTTCAAATACCATAAATGTTACAACATATTTTCCAGTAGCAGAAACAATTATAGTTGGAAAGGTTCCAATGAACTATGTGAATGTGCCTGAAGACGAATTTTTAAACTTAATGCCTATATATGAATAGTAGTGTTATATATAAATAGAATAGGATATAATGTTTATATCTTACTTACTTTTTAGAATAGGAAACTAATATTTCGGGTTAAACAAAGGAGAGGGATATTAATGGAAGCAGACAATATATATGAAGAAAAAACTAGGGCAATATTAGTGGGATTAAATAATACTGGCAAAAAAGAAAAAATAGACATCGAAATTTCTATGGAGGAATTAAAGGAGCTAGCTAAAGCAGCTGGAGCTGAAGTTTTATCAATTGCTACACAAAACAGACCATCCATAGATGTTACATATTTTATTGGAAGAGGAAAGGTAGACGAAGTAAAACAGTTGTGCGAAACCCTAGAGGCCAATATGGTTATTTTTAATGACGAACTGTCTGGATCTCAAATAAGAAATTTAGAGGAGGCTATTGGGGTTGATGTTATTGACCGTACTGCTCTTATTTTAGATATTTTTGCTCAAAGGGCAAGTACAAAGGAAGGGAAGCTGCAAGTAGAGTTGGCTCAGTTAAAATATAGAATGCCAAGGCTGATAGGATTAGGGAGACAGCTTTCGCAGCAGGGTGCAGGAATAGGTACAAGAGGACCTGGTGAAAAGAAGTTGGAAACAGATCGTAGACATATATTAAAAAGAATTGATGATATACAGGATGAGCTAAAAGAAGTTAAAAAAAATAGAGAAGTACAAAGAGGTAAAAGAAGTAAATCTGAACTTCCTATTGTAGCCTTAGTAGGCTATACTAATGCAGGAAAATCTACCTTAATGAATTGTCTTTTAAAGATGAATGAAAACTATGATGCTTCTAAAGATGTATATGTAGAGGATATGTTATTTGCAACACTCGATGTATCTTTGCGAAGAATGTCCTTTCCTGATAAGCTAGATTTCATATTGACAGATACGGTTGGGTTTGTAAGCAAATTACCACATGCTTTAGTTAATGCTTTTAAAGGCACGTTAGAAGAGGTAAAGTACGCAGATTTACTTATACACGTTATTGATGCTTCGAATGAAGAATATAATTTACAAAAACAAACAACATTAAGTGTATTAAGCGAATTAGGCGTTGAAAATAAAAATATTATTAATGTATACAATAAGATAGATAAGGTTTTAGATGAAACACTGCTCCCTAAAGAAGTAGATGCTTTAAGTATTTCGGCACTTACTAACAAAAATATGGATAAATTAATAGAGGCAATTAAAAATAAAATTGGGCCGGATGTTATTGAAGTAGATTTATTAATTCCTTATGAAAAAGGGAATCTTCTTTCTAACCTACATAATGAAGGTGTTGTCATTAAATCGGAATATGTAGAAGGTGGAACTGAGGTAAAAGCAAAGATTGAAAAAATT
>JAEWHG010000114.1 GCA_023387935.1 Bacillota bacterium | reverse complement strand
TATCATAGGTGTAATCGTATCCCCTTGACTTTGTTTTATAGAAGTATACACAAGGAAAAGGAACATACCTGGAATTTCCCAAAACATAATGGATAGATACTGAGTACTGTAGGTAAAAACATCGCCTACTCCACCCATGGCTCTGACTATAGAAGGAGTCGCGAAGTAACCTATAATACTTAGAATAATAGATAAAATTACAGAAAAACTAAACATTTGTGTAGCTATTCTCGTTGCATCCTTTTGATCATTTGATCCAATATACTGAGATATTAAAGCAGTACCTGCAACATTAATTCCTGTACCTATTGATAGGGATAGAAAAATTACAGGGAATACTAATGTAATAGAGGCCATTGCTGTGGTGCCTAATTTACTTACCCAATATGTATCGGCTAAATTATAAAGGGTTTGTACTAAATTATTAAACATAATCGGTGCTGCTAGAGTTAATATAACCTTAGATATATTACCTTCTAAGATAAGGGTCTGTTTTTCTTTAAAGTTCATACTCCTTTAGGCAATGAATAGCCTAATTTATAGGACTAAGCCGCCTGCTCCTTTCCATTTTAAAAGTCTGGTATAATATATTTAGATACACTAAATACATTATACCAGACTTGTTAAAAAATTCAAAATACTTTATTTTGAAATTCTACACATACAGTTATTAAAAACAGCTTGGTCGCCAATATCAGACACACCAGTTGGGGTAAGGTGATTGATGCATTGGTTTTTTAGCCACCAGCCTTCATAAACCATTAGAACACCTTTTTTTATATCCTCACTAAAGGAGGCAATTCCTTTTATACTTCCGTCCTTAGAGAGTAATGTGATTTCTTCATTATTATAAACATGGTAGGTTTTAAAGGTTTCTTCACTTCCATATACTTTAGGTAATGTATTAGGGTCTTCATCTTTAAAGTGTTGAGAGTGAAGAGAATGCTTGGGATGTACGGATAGAAGGTGTAATGGATAAGTATCATCCCTATGGCAAATAAACTCCAGATCGTCTTCCTTTGGATTAATAAATTGAAATTTTTTAGAGGGTGTAGCAAATATTTTATTTTTCCAAGGAACTTGGTTTCCATCTAGCTTTAGACTTTTTCCCTTAATATCTTCTAAAGAAAATCCCATATCTCTTAGGAGCGGAGCAAGACTGATTTGCAAATAGGTTTTTTCATCAGGATATTCTTCTAGAAATTTGGTCATATTCATTTCTTTAGCTATTAAATTAAAAATTTCAAATTCACTTTTTACTCCATGTCTTGGTTCTAAAACCCTTTCTGTATAGTGGAAATAAGGCTGCCACATTGAGGAAAAAATAAAGTCCTCTTCCTCATAAATGTGAGTACAAGGCAGAACGTAATCTGCTAATTGAGCTGTATCGGTTAAAAAGTGATCGATAACCACTTTAAAAGGAATAGATTTAAATGCCTCCATAGTTCTATTCGTATCTGGAAGCTGTACTACAAGGTTACTGGTTGTTACGAAGATACCTTTTATTTTATCAGGAGCATCATCTAAAATATATTTAGAAAAAAGAGCTTTCTTAAAGCTAGGTGGCTCATATGGTAGTGTATTGTTAACATAGTCATTGTCAATCCATCTAGAGGTATATTTGTTGGCATAGGATACGCCTCCTCCAGGTATGCCGATGTTTCCAGTCAAGGCTGCCAGCGCATCTATAAGTCTAATGTTTTTTCCACCATTATAGTATCTTTGTAAGCCGTAGCCTAAAATAATAGAAGATGGCTTTTTCTTAGCATACAAATCAGTTAGTTCTTTTACGCTTTCTAAAGAAAGTCCTGCTTTATTTATTAAATCATTTAAATCAAAAGATTCTACATACTCTAAATAGCTGTGAAATCCATTGCTGTAATTATTTATAAATGTTTTATCATAGAGTTTTTGCTCTATTATTAGCTTTGCCATAGCTAATGCTAAAAAACCATCGCCTTCTGGGTGAACTTGGTAGTAGTGAGTAGATATTTGCGCAGTAGAAGTTTTAATAGGATCTATCACAACAATGTTAGCGCCCTTTTCCTTTGCCTTTTTTAGAAAGGGTACTAGATGGACATTCGTATCAACAGGATTTCTGCCCCAAATTATTATAGTTTTAGAATTCAAATGATCCTCTGGATTGTGGCTTAGAGATGTTCCGAAATCAGATTTTTGGGCGGCTATTCCAGCGCTCCAGCATAGACTGCCCTTATGGGATGTAGCACCTCCATAACCATTAAAAAATGCGGTGTCAATGTTTTTTAATAGTCCCCCATGTCCATAGTCTTTATAATGTATTAATGAGCTTGAACCATAGTTTTCTTTGATTTCTTTAAGTTTCAATGCAATTTCATTTATTGCATCATCCCAGGAAATAGAAACCCAATGATGATCAATCTTTTTTAGAGGTGATGTTAGTCTATTTGGACTGAGAACCCTTTCTATATGTTGAATACCTTTTTGGCATATGAATCCTTTCGTAATAGGATTACTAGGGTCCCCTTGAATTTTAATAATTTCATCTCCATCCATAGTGACTTCTATGGAGCAGGCATCCCAGCAATCTAAAGAGCAGGCTGTTCTTATTTTTTTCATGTGTATCTTCCTTTCCACTATTGATATCACTTTCTATTTCAATGTTTAGTTAATTATATCAATTGATTAAGAAAAATAATACATAAGTAATAATTTGTAGATGAAAACATTTTGACTTATATATATTATAAATATAAAATTAAACTAGCTGAGATCGGACGTGCTATTTTTACAATATTATTGGGGGGATATTTATGGAATCAAAATCCTTGGAAGAATTAAATCATAAGCTGATAGTCGCAAAACAATACATTGAAACCATTATGGATACTATTAATACTGGGATTTTTACTGTAGGTCCTAAGGGGCACATTAGAATAATCAATCGCACTGTAAGTGAAGTTCTAGGGTTGAGCCAAGAAGAAGCTAGAGGAATAAAAGTTGATGATATTATTGATAAATGGGAGAGCATTCAGGAAAATTTAGATAGTAGAAAAACTTACTTTCAGGAAGAGGCTTTTGTTCAAGGTAAAAAGGGAAAAATACATTGTATATTAAGTGCATATCCAATAATAGATAAAAAACGAAGTAAATATAAGTATGAGGGAATAGTTTGTACTATTGATGAAATAAAAAACGTTAGAAAGTTAGCTAATAAGGTTATGGGAAAACAAGCGCTATACACATTTGATAAGATCATTGGAGAAAATAAAGAGTTTCTAAATACAATTATTTATGCGAAGGAAATATCGAATAGTCCATCTACTGTATTAATTACTGGAGAAAGTGGAACAGGAAAAGAAGTATTTGCTCAGGCAATACATAATGAAAGCTATAGGCGGAATGCTCCTTTTGTAGCTATTAATTGTGGCGCTATTCCTAAGGATTTAATAGAGTCGGAGCTTTTTGGCTATGAAGATGGAGCATTTACTGGAGCGATAAAGGGAGGACGTCAAGGTAAATTTGAACTTGCAGATGGAGGAACTCTATTTTTAGATGAGATTGGAGAGATGCCCCTAGATATGCAGATAAAACTCCTTAGGATTCTTGAAAATGGCAATCTTTTTAGAATAGGAGGCACCAGAGAAATACAGGTAGATGTTCGGATTATTGCAGCAACAAATAGAGACATTAAGAAAAGTATTATGAATGGTCAGTTTAGAAAAGATTTATTTTACAGGTTAAATGTTCTGCCACTTAATTTATTGCCTTTGCGCCAGAGAAAGGATGATATCCCTCTATTGATCGATTATTTTATTGAAATAAAATCATCAAAGCTTGGCAAAAATCCAGTTAGATTATCGGATGATTTAATGAAGGAAATGAGTAATTATTCTTGGCAAGGGAATGTTAGGGAGCTTGAAAATACAGTTGAGCGTATTATTAATTCTCAAAATAGTAAACTATGGCAGATCGCAGACACCAATAAATCTATAGATGAAGAGTTCACAATAACAGAGAATATAAGCCTAGAAGCTATCGAAAAAGCTCATATTGAAAAAATAATAGAAAAATGTAATGGAAATATTAGTAGGGCAGCAGAAATATTAGGGATAGGAAGAAATACGCTCTACAGAAAGCTTAAAAAGTATGATATTTGTAGGACTGGAGAAGCTGACCATTATTAATGATATATGAATGCTCCATAATAGAACGATGTTCTATTATGGAGCATTTTATTGTGAATACAACATGGATCCTGGGATTCATCAGCAATCTTTGATTGCGCTGGTGGGTGTAGTTCTTATTTTAAAGTATTGTGTTCACAAATGGAACAAGAAAGGAAAATATATAAAATTTCATATAAAAATAAAATCACATATATGCTTATTTTTCAATGTTTAACGATATAATTATTTTTCAAAATATAAAAAACTGATAATGGCATATATTTTGCTTTACTATTTATAAGGAACTTTATATAAAAAAATAAAGCTGAAAAGTGAGGGAGATGTTTGTGTACGGTTATAATGGTAAAATTTTAAGAATCAATCTAAAAGAAAGAAGTATTAAAAAAGAAGAATTGGATTTTGATTTGGCTAAGAAGTTTATAGGTGGAAGAGGATTAGGTGAGAAGATATTTATGGATGAAGTTGGAGCGAATGTAGATGCACTTAGTCCAGAAAATAAGTTAATTATTGCTACAGGTCCACTTAGTGGCACACCAACTCCAACTGGTGGAAGATATATGGTAGTTACAAAATCTCCTCTAACGAGTACTGTTGCAAGTTCTAATTCCGGTGGACGTTGGGGTGCTGAGCTGAAGTTTGCGGGATATGATTTAATTATAATAGAGGATAAAGCAGATCGCCCAGTTTATATTGATGTTCAAGATGATAATGTAGAAATTAAAGATGCGTTACATTTATGGGGTAAGGTTACTTCCGAGGTGAATAGTTTGCTAAAAGAAGAATTAGGAGATAAGGTTAAAATATTGAATATTGGACCTGCAGGAGAAAAACTTTCTAAGATTGCAGCTGTTATAAATGATGTAGATCGTGCTGCTGGCCGTTCAGGTGTCGGAGCTGTTATGGGTTCGAAAAACCTTAAAGCTATTACAGTAAGAGGTACTGGAAAGGTATCTGTATATGATAAGGATTTATTAAAGCAGGTGGTATCCAATGCTAATAAGAAAATTAGAGAAAATGGGGTTACTGGTCAAGGACTTCCAACGTATGGTACAGCAGTATTAGTTAATATTATAAATGAAAATGGCGCCCTTCCTACCAATAATTTCCAATCATCTCAATTTGATAAAGCTGAGGATATAAGTGGAGAAACATTGACTGAAAAATACTTAGTTAAAAATGTAGGTTGTTATGGATGTCCAATTGCCTGTGGACGTTGGTGTAAGCTTGATGGAGTAGAGATGGCAGGTCCAGAATATGAGACTATTTGGGGATTTGGCTCCGACTGTGGTGTATCGGATATGGCAGGAATTATTAAGGCGAATGAAATATGCAACGAGCTTGGACTAGATACAATTTCGGCATCTACTACTATTGCTGCTGCAATGGAGCTTTACCAAAGAGGTTTGATTACACAAGTTGAGGCTGATAATGTTCCACTTACATGGGGAAATACAGAGGCTATAATTGAGTGGACAAAGAGAATGGGATTAAGAGAAGGTCTAGGAGATAAGCTAGCAGAAGGATCATATAGATTAGGTGAAATGTACGGTGCTCCTGAAGTATCAATGTCAGTTAAAAAACAAGAGCTACCTGCATACGATCCAAGGGCTATACAAGGCCAAGGTCTATCCTATGCTACTTCCAATCGGGGAGGATGTCACGTTAGAGGTTATCTGATTTCACCAGAGATTTTAGGTCTACCAGAGAAACTAGATAGATTTTCTTTAGAAGGAAAAGCAGAATGGGCGAAGATATTCCAAGATTTAACAGCAGCAATAGATTCTCTTGGATTATGTTTATTTACATCCTTTGCATTAGGTGCAGAAGATTATGCAAATCTATATAATGCTGTTTGTGGAACAGAATATACTGCCGCGTCATTATTAGAAGCGGGGGAAAGAATTTGGAACGTGGAGAAACTGTTTAATCTTGAATCTGGATTAACTGCTGCAGATGATACTCTTCCTAAGAGACTTTTAGAAGAGCCTATAGTTGATGGACCTTCTAAAGGAAATGTTCATAGCCTATCAGAACTATTGCCTCAATATTATGAAGCAAGAGGATGGGATAAGGAAGGAGTACCAACTGCTGAAAAACTAGAACAATTAGGAATAATGCAAAATAGTTTAGCATAATATGGGTTGGGTAATATAAATTTGATATGAAGTACAAATGAAGAGCTTCTATAAAGAGGCTCTTCTTATTGTGAATACAACAAGATTCTTGGGACCCATCAGCAATCTTTGATTGCGTTGATGGGTGGGGTTCTTATTATATTAGCTGGAGGTGGATATAATGGATATAAAAGTAAGATTATTTGCAACACTTAGAGGAAATAGAGGCAAAGAGCTTATGGTGAAGATCCCGCAGGGATCTACAGTTTTAGATATAATAGAAAATTTAAAAATATCTAAAAATGATGTAGCGATTTTATTAATTAATGGAAGGGATGGACAGTTTAATGTAGAATTAATAGAAGGTGATGTAGTCTCTATTTTTCCTCCTGTAGGTGGAGGTTAATTTAAGAAAGGGGATGGTGGGTTATTATACCTAAACTAAAGAGAAAAATATATTCATTTATAAATAAACCATATATACCATTAGATATAAAAAATGAAAAAGGTCCTCTTCTTTTGCACATAAGCGATACTACGGAGGAAGCATATAAATATATTATGAAGGTGGTAGAAGAAATTAATCCACAATATATTGTGCATACTGGGGATATCGTAGACAATATAAAGTTGGAAACCAACTATAGCTATCTACATCTTCATCAAAAAGGATTGAAAAAATTTATTGATTCAATAGAAAAGTATAGGGCAAAGATATACTATGTATTAGGAAATCATGATGATAAAGAGAGTGTAGAAATGTTCTCAAGCCGAGGTATTATTTTAGAAAGAGGCATAATTGAAATAGAAGGAAAGACTTTCTACGTGAGTCATAAATATAAAAAGTCCAATGCTAATACAGATTATTACTTATTTGGTCATTCTTTTGAGCCGGGTCATTGTAAGGACAAGGATCAAATACTTTTAAATGGCGTACTTAATATGAGTGTAATATCATTATCTACAGGAAATATATATCAAATTGAATATCGGATGGGTATAAATTATTATAGAAAAATGGAAAGAGGAAGTATCGGACTGTAAAATTAGGAGGTGTTCTGTTATGATTTTTTTAAGAATGGGCGCTAGACTTTTGTTTTTAAGGACGGAAAAAATAGACGAATTAAAGGACTTTATTGTAAATAATTTAGATGGAGAGATCAAGGAATTTGAAGAATCTATAAATGATTCGACAGAGGATAGCACAATTGTATTTATAACGAACACAGAACCAGAAAAGACAGATGTGGATGATGCAAAGTATATTATTTTAGCGCCGGAGCCATCTTCTATGTTATTAGCATCCATATTATCCAGTCATTTAAGTGGACTTATTGATAGAGCTGAATTAGGACCAGCTTGGTTAATAATGAGAACTGCTGGAGATAAGGAAAAGGTCGTGGAAAGGTTAAAAGAATCATATGACGGGGAGCTAGTTCATGCCAAAGAGGGTATTAGAAAAGGCGAGAAAATGGATACCCTGCTAGCATTAACTTCTGAGCCTATAGGAAGTAGAGTAAATGGGGAAGATTTTGGCACGGAAATGTTATTATTGCCTATTCCTGTTAATGTTGCGCAAAAAAGGCTGAGATCTGAAGGTATCGTGTTTATTACTCAAAGTATGGAAGGTGGACAATGGTACGAGCTAAGAATTAACATATATGATTCTCGTGGATTTTATTCAGAACACTATAGAAGGCTAATGCTGGTATTGAATAATTTAGAAGTGGGCATGGTATTAGGTGAGCAATGGACACGTGACCATGCATTGATCTTATATTCTGTACTTGCTTATCAGGTACGTATATTTACACTTTTGCCACCAGAGAGGGTTAAGAGGATATTAGTTGGATTAGAGTATAATGAAGTAGGGGATAGATTAGTAGATTTTGATTTATATTATCGTAATAAAAAAGTATCTTGGCTTGATATTGAAGAGAAACAGAAGAAACGAAATAAGGTAGATGGTGGTAAACAATTACGAAAAGAGCTTTTTGAGAGACTGCCAGATATCATTAAAGAAAGGTTACTGGAAATTGAGAAAAGAATTGAGGAAAAGAAGTAAATTTATTTCATAAAATTTCAATATTTAAAAGATTCATTATAATTATAAGTGGGTATACAAAAAATAGTTCATAATAAATATAATATATGAAAATAAAAAGGAGTGTGGGAAATGACATTTATTAACTTGGTTGAAAACAGAAAATCTGTTAGAGAGTATCAAAAAAAGCTGCTAGGCTCTAAAGAGCTAGGTACTTTAGAGGAATTCTTAAAAGAAGTAGATATATTGTTAAAAAATATTGCTGTAGAGTTCGTTTTTATTGAGGATGGGTGGCAAAAAGAAAGTATTTTACAAGGAAGGGTTGGTTATGTAGGGAACCCAGTTTTGGCTCCCCATTATATAGCATTACTTAGTGAGGAAAAAGAAGGATATTTACTTAATACAGCTTATATTTTAGAGCAAATAGTTTTAAAGGCGGTAGAACTTGATATTGGAAGCTGCTGGGTTTCTGTAGAAAAAGACTCAAGTCAACTAAAAAAAGATCTTGGAATAGAAAAACCAGGAGAACTAATCGCTATGATCGCTCTTGGATATCCAAAAACACATATCCCATATACTAAGAAAAGTGGAACATCGCGTATTGGGGTAGAAGATTTTGTATTTAAAGGTGAGTGGGGTAAGGTTCCTACACATGAAGAGTTAGAGATGATGGGAATTGAAAGGGCGTTACATAGTATTAGATTAGCTCCATCTTGGGCAAATCTTCAGCCATGGAGATTGATTATAGATAAAGATCAAATTATTCTAACAGTAGGTGGAAAAGATGTTGATAAAAAACATCTTATGCTGGATGCTGGTATTATGATGCTTTATATGAAAAAAGCATTTAGCCATGTAGGTATATCGGCGAATTGGAGCATATATAAGGCTGAACTAGACGGAGATTTTTCCGAATATGACATCCCTTCAGAATACACTGTTATAGGGACACTACATATATAATAATTATATAAAAACTTAATTATACAACATTACTTATGAGGGGGGCTATGTTAAGTGTCAATATTACTAAAGGGTAAGCCTGTAGCTGATAATATTAGCGAAGGTTTAATAAAAGAAGTAGAAGCATTAAAGGAAAAGGGAGTAACTCCGAAGCTTGCAATCATTAGGGTAGGTGCAAGGGGAGATGATTTGGCCTATGAAAAAGGAGCGCTGTTTAGATGTTCTAAGGTTGGATTAGACGCTGAGGTTAAGGAGTTACCTGAAGACATTACACAGGAAGCTTTTATTGAAGAGTTAAGAAAAGTAAATAAGGATACTAGTGTGAATGGAATATTGGTTTTCAGACCTCTTCCAAAGCAATTAAAAGAAGATGTTATCAAATATGAAATTGCACCGGAAAAGGATATTGATTGCTTTAGCCCTATTAATGCGGCAAAATTATTAGAGGGAGATGAAACTGGATTCCCGCCATGTACTCCTATGGCAGTTATTGAAATTTTAAAGCATTATGAGATTCCAATGGAAGGTAAAAAAGCAGTGGTATTGGGTAGGTCCATGGTTGTAGGTAAACCCGCAGCGTTATTATTGCTTAAGGAAAATGCTACAGTAACAATCTGCCATTCCAGAACAAAAGAGCTTTCTAATGTTACTAAAGAGGGAGATATCCTTGTAGCTGCAATCGGTAAGGATAGATTCGTAAAAGAAGACTTTGTTAAAGATGGAGCAGTAGTTATTGATGTAGGTATCAATGTGGATGAAGAAGGAAATATGCATGGCGATGTGGATTTTGATACATGCCAAGAAAAAGCTGGAATGATAACCCCTGTACCTGCAGGAGTGGGATCTGTTACCACTTCTATTTTAGCTAAACATGTAATAAAGGCATGTAAGCTTCAGAACAATCTTTAAATGGTAAAAATAAAACTTGTAGATTATAAAAGACAGTCCCTAGAATTTTAATAGGGACTGTCTTTTTAAATGTTAAGGTTGTTTAAAATAGAAACCGCAGTTCTGTATATTTACTTCTAAATCTTAAATATCTCTACCTGCGATTTTAAATCTGAGGCAAGCTCATTTAAGTGTTGTGCTGCATTTGCAACCTCATCAACAGCTGAAGCGGTCTGTTCCATGGCTGCAGTAACCTCTTGGGATGCAGCAGCTGTTTCTTCAGATACTGCAGATATGTTTTCTATAAATGAAACAATATGTCCATTACTTTCAGTCATATTATTTATATGAGAGGTTAAGCTATTAATTTTTTCTGTCATGATTTCTATAGACTCATAGATGCTTCCAAAGGATGTGTGTACTTCTTCCACAGCTGAAGTTTGATCTTCTGTATGGGACTTAACTTCGCCCATTATTGAGACAACATTATTACTTCTTGTAGATATTTCATCCGTAATATCTCTTATTTCATCTGTAGAGGAGCTAGATTGTTCTGCTAATTTCCTAATCTCATCGGCAACTACTGCAAATCCTCTTCCGGCTTCGCCTGCTCGAGCAGCTTCAATTGCTGCATTAAGGGCTAATAAATTTGTTTGATCAGCAATGGAGCTTATTGTTTGTAATATTACTCCAATAGATTGAGTTTGTTCGTTTAACTCTTTAATTGCTCCTTCAATTCTATTTAATGAAGTCTTATTAGCCTCTGTTTTTTCTGTTAAGCCTTGTATACTTTCTATACCTTTTTCATTAGCATATATAACTTCTTTAGATATAGCGAGCATTTCCATAGTTTCATTGTTTAACTCGTTAAATTGTTCGGACATTTCGTTAATCATAATAGCGCCTTGTTCTGCATCTTTAGCCTGGTCCGAAGCACCTTTGGCAATTTCTTCTACAGTTCTGCTAACTTGTTCTGTAGAAGCACTTGTTTCCTCAGAGGAAGCAGCTAAACCATCTGCAGCTAAGTTTATTTCTACAGAGGCTTTTTGTACATTAAACAATAACTTTCTAATATTTTCGATAGTTTTGTTTATGGTAGAGGATAGATCTCCCATTTCATCACGGGTTTTTATATTACTAAGTACAGTAAAATCCCCATTACCTATTTTGTCCATGTCTGCAACCAACTTGCCTGTAGATTTAGTAATGCTTAAAGAGAATATAACACCAACGACCATAGCCAACAATAGGGACAACCCGCCATATGTTAAACTTTGTTTTATTATTACAGATGTTTGGTCAGCTAATTCACTAACATGTATTGTGCCTATGATCTTCCACCCAGTTCTATCCAAGGTTTCAAATACGCCGATACGAGGTTCATTCTTATATGTATAATTTGTAGTTTTATTATTAGTATCAGTTGATAAAACAGCTTGTAAAAGCTCTGGAACAGGAATTTCAGAACCAACAAGTGACTTATCAGGATGTATTATAAAAACACCGTGTTTATCAGTTAATGACAAATAACCAGTTTCTCCAATTGATACTTCTGTTACTATTTTAGCTACATTATCTAAGGATACATCAATTCCTACAACACCTATGAATTCATTATTACCTCTAGTATTATATACGGGAATTGAAACTGTAATGGTTGTATTTCCTGTAGCTTCATCAGTATAAGGACTAGTCCAATATACACCATTATTCTCAATAGCACCTTTGTACCAATCTCTTGTTTGTGGATCAAAATCCGGTGATAAATCTGCATGAGGATAAATATGCGTTTCCTTATTGATCGTACCTAAATAGATAGATTGGATGTTATCATGTGTATCTGCTATAGACTTAAAGGTTTCCATCATCCAATCTTTAGAAGTATCCGACGTGTAAATTTGCTGAGCATTAGCATCGCTAGAGAGCATACTTACCATCTCTTCCATTGAGTTCATAAAAATATTAAAAGAAGATGCACTGCTATTTACAATCTCCCCAGTACTACTCTCTAATTCACTCCTTAAAATATCATCACTAATATGATGGTTTGTAAATCCTAAAATAAGAGAAGGAACAAGTGTAAGAATTAAAAGCATAGTAACGATTTTCCACCGTAAAGACATTTTCATAAAAAAACCCCTTTCGCATAATTAGATACGTATTTATAATTACAATTTTATATTACTAAATAAAGATTATATTATAATTATACAATATATGGCAACATATTTCGACTGAATTTTTAATATTAATTGAATAATTGTAGATATGTTTAGAATCTCATACTATTTTAAATAAACTTGAAAATAATCTTTATAGGTCAACTTATATTTTTAATATTAAAAATAGGGATATGAGATGTAATGAAGTCTATAGAGGATAAAGTTTTTAAAAAGAGAGAAAATATACTATAAAATATAATATAATAGGGCGGTGCAACATCAATGAAAAAATTATTATATGTATATATAAATATTAGTATTATTTTATTAGTTTTTTGTGGATGTACAAAACCACCTAATGAGGAAGAAAATAATAAAAAATATGGCAATTATAAGAATGGAGAGCTCATTAAAGTAGAAGAAGTAGAAAATTTTACAAATATTAATGGTTTTAAAGTAGAGAATGGAAGATTTTATTTTACTGGAATTAAAGATGACCGCTGGGGGTTCTACGAGTTAAATTTAAATAATTACAATATACAAGAAAGATACAATAAAATTGGAGAGTATGATGTATTTATTCCTTTAGAAAATAATGATGCTATATACGTTGATATAGATGGGAATCTTTTTGTTAGGAAGGATGGCAATGATAAAAAAATAGATGGAGAAATATATGGTGTATATAGCCCAAATATAGTAGTTTCTCCAGATCAACAAGGAATCTTATATACTAAAGGAGAGCAAGGAAAGGCAGACCTATATAGGTACATGCTGGACGATGATTTGCCAAAAAAAATAAGGGGTAACATATCTGATGATGCATTTACGACATTCTCATATACAACCCATTGGGGTAACGAAATGCATTATTTTATTTTTGATAACAAAGAAATTTATGATGAAGATGGTCATTTATACCACAATATAAATGGGACTGCTACAAAATGGTCCCCTAATGATGATGCAATTGCTTTTATTAAAAATCCAGAAAATCTACAGGAAGGTGAAATATTTATAGGAGATAGGAATACCTATATAGGTACTGAGTTTGCAATATTTTATATGAACGATAAAAAAGAGGAAACAATATATGAAAATGAAATTGGATTAATAGATGCTGTTGACAGTATTCAATGGTCTAAAGATGGATCCATTGTAGGTCTTTCAGTAGGAACAATAAATAAGAATACAAAGGGTCAACTAGAGAATATAGATTACGAAAAGATATTTATATATAGTTTTAAAGATAAAAAAAATAAAGAAGTAGAGAATATGCCTTATAATTTTTATGAGATTCTATTTAATCAATATGTTTATGGAAGTAGCATAGGTAAACGGGATAGGGTAGAAATAGTAGAAGTATTTGATAATAGTAGAATGATATTTGATCAACCTGTTATTCTTAACGGCAAAGATATGTTTATTATATCCAATAAAGATATAGCGTATTTGGCTAATGGAAGGGAACTAATAGAAGTAAATAATGAAGGCGAAAGCAGAATCGTAACAGAATTTCCCTGGGATGTTTATGAGATGTATTTTGACGATGGAACGAATCAACTAATTATTACTAATAGAGGGCAATTGCTGTTTTTAATAAAAATGTAGAATAAGTGAGTAGAACTAGTTTGATGTGGGTATAAATTGATAAAAGATTATTTTTTGAATTTATATTGAGGTGAGGTCGGACCATGGCGCATGAAAAATATCTACAATCCATTATAAATATAATAAAAGAAGGAGAAAAGCCTTCAAATCAATTTAAAATCGGTGTAGAATTTGAGCATATTATTGTTGATAAAGATACATTAGAGTCAGTTGTTTATTATGGAGAAGAAGGCATTGAAGGAATTCTTAGCGAGCTTTTAAGGAAGGGCTATGAAGGCAGATACGAAGAAAATTATTTAGTAGGATTGAAAAAGGACGACTATGAAATTACATTGGAACCAGGAGGACAATTAGAAATTAAGATTAAGCCTTATGGAACTATAAATGAAATTGAGACCACTTATTTTATTTTTTTAAAGGATATAATTCCCATATTAGAAGAAAAAAATTTATTGCTGATGGCCATAGGATATCAACCTAAATCGTCAATATCAGAAATCCCATTGAATCCTCAAAAGACATATGAGTATATGGCTAAGTATTTTGAAAAGAGGGGTAAATTTGCTCATAATATGATGAAGGGTACCGCAGCACTTCAAGTATCTATTGACTTTTCTAATGAAGAGGATTTTATTAGAAAGTTTAGGGTAGCCAATTTCATTGGGCCTTTATTACATTTAATATCGGATAATTCACCAATATTTGAGGGCCAAATTTACTATAAGTTTGGACTTAGAAGTTTAATTTGGGAAAATACAGATAAAGAAAGAAGTAATATTGTTCCTAATTCTTTGAACAAAAACTTTGGATATGTGGATTATGGGGAATATATACTAGGCATCCCTCCTATTGTAATTATGAAAGATGGCGAATTTATAAGTACAGGGGATAAACCGCTTAAAGATATTATGCAAGAGTATACCCTTAGTAAGGAAGAAATAGAGCATATTATGACTATGGTATTTCCTGATGTTAGAGCAAAGAATCACGTGGAAATTCGTGTGGGAGATTCTTTACCATATCCTTATAATTTATCGTATATTACTTTAATTAAAGGATTGTTTTACAACGAAGTAGCTTTAGAATATTTATATAAATTATCTTTGAGACTAAATGATGAGAAAATCTATATGGCGAAAGAATTAATGTATGAAAAGGGATTTAATGCGAATATAGGATCAAAGCCTGCATATGATTTTATTAGAATAATGTTTGATTTAGCTAAAAAGGGCTTAAATATAGAAGAAAAAGAAATTTTAGTGCATCTAGAAAAACTATTGATTAGTAAAACAAATTTGTCCACCCTATCTAAGGAAAAGATTAGATATGAAGGGATAAGTGTATTAAGATGGTGCAGTTTAAACCAATGGGTGGAATGTGAAAAAAGATGAAGAAAATAAAAAATTGTATGGTTCGCAGTTTAAGTCATGAGAAAAACAATAATTGTAGCCTATTTTGGAACTAAAAAATATCCAAAATAGGCTTTTTATAAATAAAATTAAATAAAATATAAGTAGAATTTATAGATAATATACTGTAAAATCATATTGAGGAAAATTTAAATTAATGAATTGAGGGCAGAAAAAATGAAGATTAATCTAGATAAAAAGTATTTAAAGTATTCTCTATATGGTTTCTTAACAATCGCATTATCCATTCTTTTTTATATAATATTAATAAATTTAGGCAACTTTATAGCGTGGTCCTCCTTTCAATTGGGAAGGATAGGAAAAGTATTAAACTCTGTTATTATAGCTGTTTTCATAGCATATATACTAAATCCTGGTGTTCGATGGTTTGAGACAAATGTATACAACAGGATTGGTTATATAAAATCTATTAGAAAACTACCTAGAGTGCTGAGTATTATAAGTGTATATTTATTTTTATTAAGCTTGATCACCATGGTAGTAGTTTTCGTTGCTCCTCAAATTGGAGTTAGTATATTTGAAATTAGTAGAAGAATTCCAGAGTATATAAATTCTACAATTGAGTTTGTGGAAGATATGTCTGTTCGGTGGTCAGAGGAACTTAATGCAGCAAATAATGTGTATAATATTAATGGACACATTGAAAATAATATTAATACAATATTTTTAAAAGCGAAAGACGCATTAGATTATATTATTAATAACTTTGTTATGGGAGTTATGAATATTACATCTGGTATTTTTAATGCTATCATGGGAATTATTATTTCCTTCTACTTGTTAGGAGACAAAGAATCTTTCAAAAAGAGTATTGAGAGAATATTACGAGCCATATTTAATGGGAAAACAGTAGATAGAATAATCGATTTAGGTAGAGAAGCCGATACCATTTTTGGAAAATTCGTAGTAGGTAAGTTCATAGATTCTTTTATAATCGGGATAATTTGCTTTGTGGGGTTAAGTATACTGAAAATAAAATACGCTTCATTAATAAGTGTTATTGTTGGAATAACAAATATGATTCCTTATTTTGGGCCGTTTATTGGGGCTGTGCCAGCAGTAATTATCACATTATTCGATAGCCCTTTAAATGCATTGTGGGTTGCCATATTCATATTCCTATTACAGCAATTTGATGGTTTATATTTAGGACCGAAGATACTAGGTGATAGTGTTGGCATAAGTCCTTTTTGGATTATTTTCTCCATAGTTCTAGGGGGAGGTCTTTACGGTGTTCTAGGTATGTTCTTAGGTGTGCCTGTAATTGCAATAGTAATAACCTTTGGCAATAGACTAATTGATTGGCAGCTAGAAAGAAAAAATAAAGATAAATGTGATGATATACAGATAGATAAATAAAACATAAGTTAAATTAAATACAGTTAAAGCTTCTATTAGACAAAACTGTAGATAAAATGTACAATTAAAAATAAATATGTATATAAAACGTACAATTATTATTATATAATAACGATTCAAAGCAGCTATGGTCTATTCAACATAAGGACATAGCTGTTATTTTTTTTATTATATAAAATAGTATACTTTGGCATATAATTTGCAACATCTAGTTCATGTACACCTAAAACAGCTCATATATTAATTATATAAAAGGAGGATTTTAAAATGAGATTAGATGGAAAAGTTGCAGTTGTAACAGGTTCAACTTCAGGTATTGGTAAAGCTACAATAGTTAGATTTGCAGAAGAAGGTGCAAAAGTAGTTGTTTGGGGTATTTCAAACGAAGAAGTTAATCCAGTGGTAGCTGAGCTTAAGGAAAAAGGAGCAGATGTTTTAGGTGTAGTGGCTAACGTAGTGGATTACGAAGAAGTTAACACAACTATGGATAAAATTAAAGAACATTTTGGTAAAATAGATATTATTGTTAACAACGCAGGGATTACAGCAGATGCACAAATATTAAAAATGACAGAAGATCAATTTGATAAAGTAATTGCTGTTAACTTAAAAGGAGTATTCAATACTGGCCAAGCAGCAGCAAAGATCATGGCAGACCAAGGATTCGGTGTAATATTAAGTACTTCTTCAGTTGTAGGATTATATGGCAACTTTGGTCAAACAAATTATGCTGCAACAAAGTTCGCTGTTATAGGAATGACTAAAACATGGGCAAAAGAGCTAGGTAGAAAAGGTGTTAGAGCGAATGCAGTAGCGCCAGGATTCATTGCTACAGAAATGACTGCTAAAATGCCTGAGAATGTATTAAATATGATGAAAGACAAATCTCCGCTAAAGACACTTGGAGATCCAACTGACATTGCAAATGCATTTTTATTCCTAGCATCTGACGAAGCTAAATTTATTAGTGGCGCTGTGCTTTCTGTAGATGGAGCAGTTACATTATAGTTAATAATATATGAAACTAAAATTTATAAAGAGGTGGAAGATATGAGAGAAGTTGTAATAGTTAGTGCTGCAAGAACACCAATAGGAAATTTTGGAGGATCACTTAAGGATGTAAGTGCAGCAGATTTAGGTTCTGTAGCTATTAAAGGAGCATTAGATAGAGCAGGGATTACAGGAAATATGGTAGACGAAGTTTTTATGGGATGCGTATTGCAAGCAGGAAGTGGACAGAACGTAGCAAGACAAGCAGCCGTAAAAGCGGGAATACCTTATGAAGTATCCTGTATGGTTATTAATAAGATATGTGGATCAGGACTTAGATCCGTTTCTCTAGGGGCACAAACTATTATTGCTGGGGATAACGATATCGTTGTAGTAGGTGGAACAGAGAATATGTCCCAGGCTCCATATGTATTAAAGGATATGAGATGGGGAGCTAGAATGGGAGACGCCAAAACCGTAGATACATTAATTACGGATGCTTTAACTTGTGCCTTTAATGATTACCATATGGGTATAACTGCAGAAAATCTTGCTGAAAAATATAATATTACAAGAGAAGATCAGGATAAATTTGCAGTAGAGAGTCAAAATAAGGCTGAAGCAGCTCAAAAATCTGGACTATTTGATGCTGAAATAGTACCTGTTACTGTAAAAACAAGAAAAGGTGATATTGTAGTAGATAAGGACGAATATATTAAATATGGAACAACGATAGAATCTGTAGGAAAATTAAGACCAGCATTTAAAAAGGATGGGACAGTAACGGCCGCAAATGCTTCGGGAATTAATGATGGAGCTGCTGCTTTAGTACTTATGAGCAAAGAAAAGGCTGATGAGCTAGGAATTAAGCCTCTTGCAAAAATAGCTGGTTATGCTTCGGGGGGAGTAGATCCTTCTATTATGGGATATGGTCCTGTAGCCTCTACAGAAAAAGTATTTAAGAAATCTGGCTGGAAGGTTGAAGATCTAGATCTTATTGAAGCAAATGAGGCTTTTGCTGCACAAGCTTTATCCGTAGCAAAGGGATTAAACTTTAATAAAGAGATCGTTAATGTTAAGGGGGGCGCTATTGCATTAGGACATCCAGTAGGAGCAAGTGGAGCTAGAATTTTAACTACGTTGCTTTATGCAATGGAAGAAAGAGAAGCTAAAAAAGGATTGGCAACACTTTGTATCGGTGGAGGCATGGGTACATCGGTATTGGTTGAAAGAATATAATATTTAAAATAAAATTTGTTCGTTTGCACTGGCAAACTTTATGTCGCACTCAACTCTAAGCTTTGCTTATAGTTTCAAGTGCTCAAAAATAAAAATTTGATAGGAGTTAACTCTCCTATCAAATTTTTATTTTTGATACCTATGGAATTATGTGTTTTTTAAAATGGAATATACCATTTCAATCTACTAGATATCCACATTAACCTTTCTAGCCCTATAATTTATATATGCACCTGCTAAAATACAAATCACGCCGACGCTACTTAATAGATTAGGAATTTCTCTCCAAACTATAATCCCTATAAATATGGAAAATATGGTATTGCCATAGGAATAAATAGATAGATCGCCTGCTTCTGCATAACCATAGGCATTCGTCATTAGATATTGAGCTAAGGTTGAAAATACACCTACAGATAATAGGGATATAAGACTCATAATATCTGGTATTACAAAGCCATTCAATAGCATAAAGAATAAACTTATAATGCTGGATATTCCAGTAAAATAAAAGACAATTGCATTTGGAGTATCTGTTAGTCGCAAATGACGTATCATCGCATAGGCAGCAGCTGCAAATACAGATGACAGTATTCCTACTGCTGCTGGTAGAAATGTATAGTTAAATTTAGGTTGAGCTACAAAAATAACACCGATTAATGCCAACATAATAGCGGGAATTTGAAGTTTTTTAATGTGTTCCCCTAAAAATATAGCAGCAAAAACTATTACAAAGAATGGATTTAATTGGTTTAATACTACTGCATCGGCTAAAGGTAGATTATCTATTGCATAAAAATAAAAAACAACTCCTAGGAAACCTAAAATAGCACGGTATGATAAAATCTTAGGGTTATTTCCTTTAAAATTTTTATCAGATTTAAAAATTAAATAGCCAGATACTACGAAGCCTATGATATTCCTAAAAAAAACTTTTTCCATTGTAGGTATATTTCCAGAAAACTTAACGGCAGCTGCCATTAACGCAAAAAATAAAGAGGAACCTATCATATATAAAATTCCTTTATTACGGTCCGTCATAATATAACCTCCATACAAAAAAATAAAAAATTATTTATATATTACATTATGATACCACAATTAGAATGGTGCTGCATAAAAATTAAGACAAATTTAATATTTGATTAAGATATATTTAACATTCCATTGATATAATTAGAATAAATAAAGAGAGCTGTTAAATAGTTGACTATTTATTCTATTCTCTTTAAAATTAATTAGTGGATATTAATATGTTATTTGGTATATTAATTGGGTATTGTGTAATATAACAATAGGGGATGAGATATATGGTAGGAAATGAATATAAAATAATGATTATGACAGCTTCCATAGGCTGCGGACATGACCAAGCAGCTAAGGTTATAAAGGATAGTTTATTAAATCAATATAATAATATAGATGTAGAAATTGTTGATTTTATCGAACTATTACCATCTACTATAGGAAGTATTATTAAGTCAACATATTTAAAGATGATAGACTTAGTTCCTAGCTGGTACAATCTTTTATACCAAGGAACAATGAAACTGAATCAGCCAAGTAAAGTAAGCAATATACTTGCATATAAATATAAAAAAAGAATCCAAGAATTAATTGAAGACTCAAATCCGGATATGATTTTATTTACAAATCCTTTTCCATCTACTTTAGTATCGCATTTAAAGAGAAAAAATAAAATCAACACATACACTGCGACTATAATCACAGATTATACAGCCCATAGTGTATGGTTAGATCCAACTATTGATAGCTATTTCGTTGGAAGTAATGTTTTAAAGCAAGAGATGATGGATAGTGGAATAGAAGGGTCTAAGATTCATATAACAGGAATACCAATTGATAATAAATTTGAACTCGAGAGTAACAGAGAAGATACAATTCTAGAGTTAGGGCTAGATATTAATTTACCTACTGTATTAATTATGGGTGGAGGATTAGGTTTAGGATCTATAGAAGAAATTTTAGAAACTACGGATAAAATTGATAGAGAGCTACAGCTAATAGTAGTAGCAGGAAAAAATGAATTATTAAAAAATGAGCTTCAGAATAGAGCGTACAATCCAAGACACAAAGTAAAGGTGCTAGGATTTTGTCACAATATTAATGAGCTTATGGGGTGTTCTCATCTTTTAGTATCAAAGGCTGGCGGATTAACGATGACTGAGGCAATTGCTAAAGAATTGCCAGTATTAATATTTGATCCTATACCAGGTCAGGAAGTAAAAAATGCCCAATATTTTTCAGATATAGGAGCAGCTATGTATTTGGAGGACCCAGTAGAATTAAGGAATGCTATAGAAGAATTATTATTTAATAATCCAGATAAAAGAAATAGAATGGTAAAATGCTGTTCTATAATTCGTAAACCATATGCTTCCAATGAAATTTCAGAATTCATATTTGAAAAAATAAGGAATAAAGATATTGAAAGAACTCCTATGATCCAATAGGGGTTCTTATTTATATAAATATTTATTATTTCTATTTATAAAAATAAGAGTATAGATAAATTCAATTTCTAATTGTTTAATCCCTATGAGATAATTAGACTGCTTAGACAGTAGACAATTATTTAACAATTTATATGAGGGGGATTAGCAAATGGGTAAGCGAATTATTAAAAAAGTACCTATCCCAATGGCAGGATTAATGTTAGGTTTAGCCGCATTAGGCAATCTGGTTCAGTCCTATGGAGAGGTGTATCGAAATGTTTTAGGCGGAACATCTGCAATTTTACTATTTTTACTAATAATAAAAGTATGCATCGATCCTAATGGGGTAAAAGAAAGTTTAGAAAATCCAGTTGTGGCAAGTGTGTCGCCTACCGTTTCAATGGGGATTATGATTTTATCTACTTATATTAAGCCTTATTTTCCTTCTTTAGCTTATATAGTTTGGATAGTGGGACTAGGGTTACACGCTATATTCATAATTTATTTCACTAAAAAGTATGTATTAGGCTTTAATATTAAAAAAGTTTTTCCGAGCTGGTTTATTGTTTACGTAGGAATTGTAGTAGGAAGCGTAACTGGACCTGCTTTCGGTCAAGTTAAAATGGGACAATATTTGTTTTGGTTTGGACTTATTTCTTATTTAATATTACTACCAATAGTAATATATAGAGTTATAAAAGTAAAAGGTATTCCAGAGCCTGCTCTTCCTACAATTGCAATATTTGCAGCGCCTGCCAGTCTTTGTTTAGCAGGATATATGAACTCATTTGAAAATAAGAACATGAGTATTGTAGGGTTTTTAGCAGCATTATCTCTAATTATGTTAGTCGCTGTATTAGTATATATGCCAAAGCTATTAAAGCTACCTTTTTACCCGAGCTATTCTTCATACACCTTCCCATTTGTAATTAGTGGTATTGCAATAAAGCTTACTAATGGATTCTTAACTAAGTCGGGCAATCCAATGGCCTGGTTAAAACCTATTGTGAAGCTTGAAGAAGCTATAGCTGTTATACTTGTATTTTACGTATTAATTAAATATGTTCAATTTTTATTATCAAGTCCAAAGCCAACAGCAAAAGCATAAAAAATTCAAAATCTAAAATATCATATTTTAAAACACTCTAAAGAAGTAAAATTCAGTAGGGTGTTTTTTTGTTTGTACAAGTTAACACAAACATAACGATATATTAACAAAAATAACAAGAGATTAACTGAGGGTTAACGATTAAAATCCAGCAGGGTTATATAATGAATTTGTAAGGTTGGTTAAAAACAAATTTTAATATTGGTACTATGAGAGGAGAATGAAAAATGAAAAAGATGGTTGCATTATTAGGATTAGCAATGATTGTATCAATGGTATTCATAGGTTGTGGAGGCGATGCATCTCATAAGGGCGGAACACAGAATATAGGGGGAGCACAACAAGAAAATATACTAGAAGGGACAGTAAATATAATAGGATCTACTTCGGTACAACCTGTAGCACAAAGCTTAGCCGATGCATTTTCAAATGTTGAACCAGGAATTCAAGTCGATATTCAAGGCGTAGGCTCTACGGCAGGAGTAAAAGCTGCGAATGATGGAACTGCAAATATTGGAACTGCTTCTCGTGAATTAAAAACAGAAGAAAAAGAATGGGGATTAACAGAGCATGTTATTGCAATGGATGGTATTGCAATTGCAATTCATCCAAATAACAATGTAGCTGACCTAACTAAAAATCAAGCTGCTCGAATTTTCAAAGGAGAAATTACAAATTGGAATGAAGTTGGTGGAGCTGATAAAGAAATTATAGTAGTTAGCCGTGAAGATGGATCTGGTACAAGAGGTGCTTTTGAGGAAATACTAGGAATTGAAGGCCAACTTAGTGAAAAAGCTTTAATTGGAGAAGGAAATGGTGCGGTAAAACAAAATATTGCTACGAAAGAAAATGCTATTGGATACGTTTCACTTGGATATTTAGATAACTCTATTAAAGCTCTAAGTGTTGATGGAGTAGAAGCAACCGTTGAAAATATTCAAGCGAATAAATACCCTGTTGCAAGACCATTCCTAATGCTAACAAAAAGTGAAATTAGTTCAGAAACGAAAGCCTTTTTAGATTTTATTATGAGTGAAGAAGGACAAAAGATTGTTGGTGAGGACTATATTTCGGTTAAATAGTAGGAGCTCAATAAGAACCAGACTCGTTAATGCAATCAAAGATAGCGTACGGGTACCCCAGAACCTTGTTGTATTCACACTAAGGTTATTCAGATGAGTACTAGTAATTGATTTTTAAAAGACTTCATAAGTAAAACTATTAGAATCTAGATTTTTTAGAAATACTCAAAATTAGTAGGGAGAAGGTGATTTAATGAAGTATATCAGCAACTCTTTTGTAATGGAAAAAACGAAACATAGTTCATATAATTTAAGGAAAGCTTATGGTTTAAAAGGTAAAAACACACGGGGTTTATTAGAAAAGACAATAGAAACACTGTTCTTTCTATGTGCCTTAATAGCAGTTTTATCTGTAATCATTATTACGGTATATATTTTTGCAAAAGGTATACCGGCACTCTTTAAAATAGGTTTAAGCGACTTTGTTTTAGGGCAAAAGTGGAAGCCTTTACAAGATATGTTTGGAATACTGCCAATGATTATAGGGTCTATTTATGCAACTGTAGGTGCTATTATAATAGGAGTTCCTATAGGAATATTGACAGCAGTTTTTTTAGCTGAAATTGCACCGAAGTGGCTTGTGAGAATTGTAAAGCCTGCAGTAGAATTATTAGCTGGTATACCTTCCGTTGTATATGGTTTTTTCGGATTAGCAGTTATTGTTCCGCTGATTAGTAAGTATTTTGGAGGGCCAGGAAATAGTTTATTAGCTGTAAATATTATGCTTGGAATAATGATTCTTCCTACTATAGTTAATATTTCTGAAAACGCAATACGTTCAGTACCTAAAGAATATAAAGAAGCTTCATTAGCATTAGGTGCATCTCAAATAGAAACCATCTTTAAAGTTATATTACCTGCAGCACGTTCTGGTATTCTTACATCCGTTGTACTAGGAATTGGAAGAGCAATAGGAGAAACAATGGCCGTAATTTTAGTAGCAGGAAATACACCATCTATTCCTAAATCATTAATCGAACCTATGCGTACTTTAACTGCAAATATTGCAATGGAAATGTCCTATGCCTATGGACTCCACCAAGAAGCATTATTTGCAACGGGAGTAATATTATTTGCTTTTATTATGATTTTAAATATATCGCTAAATGTTTTAACGAATAAGGTAGGTGAGTGATTTGACATATAGACAGATTAAAGATGATTTCGTAAAAGCTTTCATATGGATCTCTGCTCTTATTACAGTAGGCGTATTGGCATGGATATTAATACATGTAATAACTAATGGAATCTCCGAAATAAGCTGGAGTTTCTTAACGAACGAGGCTAAGGGGGATCATGCTGGAATCTTCCCCATGATAATAAATACTTTATATATTATATTGTTGTCCATAGTCATTTCTGCACCAATAGGTATTTGTTCTGCCATATATTTAGTAGAGTATGCAAAGCCAAGTAGAACTATACGAATTATTCGATTTGCAACAGAAAGCTTGGCAGCTATTCCATCCATTATATATGGATTATTTGGTATGATATTCTTTGTTATTGTACTTAAATTAAATTTCTCTATTTTGTCAGGGGCGATTACTTTAAGTATGATGGTATTACCTACAATTATTCGAACAACGGAGGAAGCATTAAAGTCCATTCCAACTAGCTATAGAGAAGGAAGTTTAGCATTAGGGGCATCTAAGTTACGAACAATATTTAATATAATCCTGCCTAGTGCTATGCCTGGTATTATAACCGCAATAATTTTAAGCATTGGAAGGATAGTGGGCGAAACTGCGGCTTTATATTTGACTGCAGGGATGGTGCCTAGAATAGCAGGTAGCATTATGGATTCTGGAAGAACATTATCGGTTCACTTATATATATTAGCAAAAGAAGGGATTTCATTTGAACGAGCAGATGCAACTGCATTAGTGCTAATATTTATTGTATCGATCATAAACTTCATAGCAAATAAAGCAGCATCGAAATTAAGAAGAATATAAAGAGACAATAAACTTAATAAAATAGACAGGAGGGAATCATATGCCTAAAATTATAGTGGAAAAGCTAGATTTATATTATGGTGCTTTTAAGGCATTAAATAATATTTCTTTAAATATAGATGAGAAAAAGGTAACTGCGCTAATCGGACCTTCGGGCTGCGGAAAGTCAACATTCCTAAGAACATTAAATAGAATGAACGATTTAATAGACGATATTCAAATTACAGGAAAATTAGAACTTGAAGAAAAGAATATCTATGGTAAGGACGTGGATGTAGTTGCTCTTAGACGAAGAATCGGCATGGTATTTCAAAAACCCAATCCTTTTCCTAAAAGTATATATGAAAATGTGGCGTATGGACCTAAATCAAATGGAATAAAGTCTAAAGTACAACTAGATGAAATAGTTGAAAAAAGCTTAAAAAAAGCGGCTCTATGGGATGAGGTTAAGGATAGATTAAGCAAATCTGGCCTTGGACTATCCGGCGGACAGCAACAACGATTGTGTATAGCAAGAGCACTAGCGATGGAGCCTGAGATATTACTAATGGATGAACCTACATCTGCATTGGATCCTATTGCTACAGCTAAAATCGAAGAACTTGTAATGGAACTAAAAAAAGAGTATACAATAGTCATAGTAACTCATTCTATGCAGCAGGCCGCAAGAATATCAGACAATACCGTTTTTTTTCTAATGGGAGAAATAATCGAAGTAGGGCAAACTAAGGAGATTTTTACTGCACCTAAAGATAAAAGGACAGAAGATTATATTACGGGCAGATTTGGATAATGAGGAGGAGCGCAATGAGAGAATGGTTTATTAAGCAGTTAAAAGAGCGAAATATTAAGCTTGTAGAAACGGGCTCCTTGGTTGAAAATATTATTGAAGTATCTATTCAGTCATTAGTAAACAGAGATTTAGATATGGAAGAAAAAGTATATGAGTCCTTAGTTAAACCACTTATTGATATACCGAGAAAGTCAAAAGTCCTGTTAAAAGGTATAGGTAAAATATGCCATATAACCGGACTTTTTTTTGTTTCAGTATAAAGAATTGGCTAATATGTAGCTATAATTTATACGGAAGTGATATCATTAAAAAGTTGTTTTAAAAATGCAACAACTATGATATTATAATATAGTATGGTATGATACAATTATAACAATTACGGAGGTGTTTAGTTGTGGATAAACAACAGAAAATTGCACTTATTTTAATGCCTGTATTGGCGATTGGTGTTCTAGCGGGTGGAATGTTTATGTCAAACAAAGCGAATCCAGCTTCAGCTGCTACTTATACAGATGGTGTATACGAAGGTGTAGGAGAAGGATTTGGTGGACCAATTAAAGTTAAGGTTGAAGTAGCTGGAGGAAAAATTGCTTCTATAGAATTATTAGAGCATAGCGAAACTCCAGGAATCGGAGATACAGGAGCTCAAGCTGTTATAGATAGCATTATAGCGGATCAAAAAACAGATGTAGATGTATCATCTGGAGCAACATTCTCAAGTAATGGTGTAATGGAAGCCGTTAAAAATGCTTTAGCTGGAGCGGGTGGAGAACAAAGCTTTGCAGACGGAGAGTTTGAAGGTACTGGAGAAGGCTTTGGTGGACCAATTAAAGTTAAAGTTGTAGTAGAAGGCGGAAAAATCACTGCGATTGAACTTTTAGAGCATAGTGAAACAGCAGGCTTAGGGGATACAGGAGCTCAAGCTGTTATAGATAGCATTATAGCAGAACAAAAAACAGATGTAGATGTATCATCTGGAGCCACATTCTCAAGCAATGGTGTAATGGAAGCTGTTAAAAATGCCTTAGCTGGAGGAACTAGTGGAGCAGAAGAAGCTGAAGAAACAGAGGAAGTAGATTTCGGAGCAATTGAATTTGTTGATGGAGTTTACGAAGGTGTAGGAGAAGGATTTGGTGGCGACATTAAGGTAGAAGTAGAAGTTAAAGATGGTAAACTTGTAAGAGTAGATATTTTAGAGCATGGAGAAACAGATGGAATTTCTGATCCTGCAATAGAAGGAGTACCAGCAGCTATGGTTGAAAAACAAACTGTAGGGGTTGATACTGTATCTGGAGCAACTTATTCAAGTGAAGGAATTAAAGAGGCTGTTGCAAATGCATTATTATCTGCTAATTCAGGATCAGAAGAAACAACTACAGCTGCTGTTGAATTTGTAGATGGCGTTTACGAAGGTGTAGGAGAAGGATTCGGCGGAGATATTAAGGTAGAAGTAGAAGTTAAAGATACTAAACTTGTAAGAGTAGATGTTTTAGAACATGGAGAAACAGCTGGAATTTCTGATCCTGCAATAGAAGGAGTGCCAGCAGCTATGGTTGAAAAACAAACTGTAGAAGTAGATACTGTATCTGGAGCAACTTATTCAAGTGAAGGAATCATCGGAGCTGTTAAAAACGCATTAAGTAAATAATTAAATTATAAAATAA
>JAEWHG010000018.1 GCA_023387935.1 Bacillota bacterium | reverse complement strand
CTGTAGAGAGGGCAGGAAGGCTTTTAAGGGGGGAAAGTTTATGAAGCATCTAGAAGTAGTTGGCAAAAACGTGATCAGAGTAGATGGACTTTCAAAGGTAACAGGAAGAGCTATTTATCCTGAAGATATAACTATGGAAGGAATGCTTTATGGGAAAACAGTAAGATCAACTAAGCCTCATGCATATATACGGTTAGATACAAGGGAAGCTGAAAGCATAGAAGGAGTAATTAAGGTTTTTACTGCTAAGGATGTTCCTCACAACAGCCATGGCGTATTATATAAGGACCATGAAGTATTTTGTAGTAAAAAGGTAAGAAGGATAGGGGACCCTATTGCATTCGTTGTTGCTGAAAATAGAAAAATTGCTGAAATAGCTGCATCAAAAATAGAGGTTGAATACGAAGAACTTGAGAGTGTATTTGACCCAATAGAAGCAATGAAGGAGAATTCGCCAAAGGTGCATGATGTGCATAATATAGTGCATCATTGTAAAATTAGAAAAGGAAATGTGGAGGAAGGTTTTAAAAACTGTGCAGTAATCGTTGAAGATGTATATAAAACATCCATGGTGGATCATGCATTTTTACAGCCAGAAGCAGGGGTGGCTTACGTGGATGAAGATGGAAAAATTGTGGTTTGTGCAGCAACTCAATATACGCATTTCGATCAAGAAGAAATAGCAGAAGCATTATTGGTACCAAAAGATCATATAAGAGTTATAAACCCAGCCGTAGGAGGTGCATTTGGAGGCAGGGAGGACTTAACCCTTCAAATTCATATTGCCCTTGCTGCTAAAATGCTAAATAAACCGGTAAAAGCAGTATATTCAAGGGAAGAATCCTTTGCAGCACATGCTAAGAGACATCCTATGATTATGAAATATAAAACGGGGGCAGATAAAGCTGGAATGCTACTTGCTATGGAGGCGGAAATTATTGCAGATACGGGAGCTTATGCATCTTGGGTAAATAATGTTGTTAGAAAGGCTACAACCCATGCCACAGGACCTTATGAAATACCAAATGTTAAAATAGATGGATATGGGGTATATACAAATAACCCATTTGCTGGAGCCATGAGGGGTTTTGGAGCGGCGCAGGTTCCTGTTGGACACGAACTACAAATGGATCAATTAGCAGAGAAGTTGAATATGGATCCAATTACAATAAGGCTTAAAAATGGTTTCCGTGTAGGCTCTACAACGGCTACAGGGCAGGTTTTACACGAAAGCGTTCCTCTAATAGAGTGTATAGAAGCGGTGGCAAAGTCACTAAATCTTCTTAGGGAGGTGCAGAAATGAAAAAACGAGGTATTGGAATAGGTAGCGCAATGTATGGCACAGGATATGGAAACGGTTTTCCAGATGTTTCACGGGCAGTGGCAGAACTTTGCATAGACGGTAGAGTTGCTATTTATGTAGGAGCAACGGAGGTTGGGCAAGGAGCTAAGACTATAATGAGTCAGATTCCTGCGGAGGTTTTAGGGCTTTCTGTAGATGATATCATATTTATTTGTGAGGATTCTAGTATAACTCCAGATGCAGGTACGGCAGCTGCAAGTAGGCAAACCTACAATACTGGAAATGCGATTAAAATAGCAGCAGAGAATTTAAAAGAAGCGATTCTTATCAATAGCAAGGAAATACTACAGCTTAATACTACAGTAGGTTTAGAATTAAAGAACAAAGCAGTGTTTGTAAGTAGTTTTCCACGTAAAAATATATCATTAAAGGAGCTAGCACAATTTTTCCGTGACAATCCCCTTAAAGCAGAAGGAGAATTTACGGCCCAAACAACGAAAATAGATGAAGAAACAGGTCAAGGCGCACCCTATTGGCCCTATACATTTAGTGTTTATGGAGTGGAAGTTGAAGTAGATACTAAAACGGGTATCATAGAAATAATTAGAGCAGTTTGTGCTCAGGATGTGGGTAGAGCTATTAACCCAAAGCTAATAGAAGGTCAGATGGATGGAGGCTTTGCTATGGGTTTAGGCTACGGTATCTTTGAGGATCTTAATGTTAAAAATGGAGAAATTAAAAACGATCGATTTAGTAATTATTTAATCCCTACGGCAATGGATGTACCAGAGCTAGAAAAAATTATAATAGAATCTCCAGAATCTACGGGGCCATTCGGTGCAAAGGGCATTGGAGAGCCTGTAATGTTAGGTGTTGCCCCAGCCATATTAAATGCTATATATAACGCTATAGGTGTAAAAATAAATGAAATACCAGTAACTCCAGATATCGTGTTAAAAGCTTTAAACAAAAAATAGCTTGATAAAAAAGTAGTTATTATGTTAAATTAAGATTTAATACCTTGATTAATATGGCACAGTAATTGGAGTAAAAAATTATATTTTACACAATGGGTGCGAACTATCCAGGGAAAGGAGATGGTTAAATTATGAAAGAGGAAATAAAACGGAGAATAGATATGGCTGCTGGAAGAGTGCTACCTTCCTTAGTATTGAAAAATGGAAAAATAGTGAATGTTTTTTCCGGTGAAATAGTGGACGGAGATATTGCCATAGAAGGGAATAAAATAGTTGGTATTGGTAATTATGAAGGCGTGGAAGAAATAGATTTAGCTGGAAAATATGTTTCGCCTGGATTTATTGATGGCCATGTGCATATAGAGTCCTCATTGGCAACGCCTAGCGAATTTGCAAAGGCGGTGGTTCCTAGAGGAACAACTACTATAATTGCTGATCCTCACGAAATAGCCAATGTTTGTGGTATGGAAGGGATAGAATATATGATAGAAGCCAGCGAAAATATTCCTCTTGGCGTCTATGTTATGCTCCCGTCCTGTGTACCTTCAACAACCTTTGAAAATGCAGGAGCGATTTTAAGAGCTGACGATCTAAAGAGATTAATTAACCACGAAAGAGTACTTGGTTTAGGAGAGCTAATGGATTACCCTAATGTTATAGAAGGGAAATCTGATATTATAGATAAGATAATTATGGCAGATGGTAAAATAATAGATGGGCATGGACCTTCAATAGAAGGAAAAGATTTAAATGCATATGCCGCAGCTGGTATAAGAACAGAGCACGAATGCTCTACAGTTGAAGAAATGCTGGATAGACTAAGGCTTGGTATGTATATATTAATTAGAGAAGGCTCTGCAGCCAGAAATTTAAAGGATTTAATAAAAGCAGTAAACAAGGAAAATATGAGAAGATGCCTCTTCTGTGCAGATGATAAGCATCCAGAGGATATACTTTTAAATGGTCATATAGATCATAACCTTCGTTTGGCAGTGGAGGAAGGTATCGATCCGATTAATTCGATTCAAATGGCAACGATTAATGCGGCAGAGTGTTACGGATTAAAGCATATAGGAGCTATTGCTCCAGGGTATGATGCTGACATTGTAGTTTTAGAAGATCTAAAAGAATTTAAAGCATTAAAGGTATTTAAAAAGGGTAAATTAGTTGCAGAGAAAAATAAAGCCTTGTTTAATATAGCTATGGGAGACTATTCTAAGGTTACGAATACAGTTCATATAAAAGAAGTGGTAGAGGAAGATTTAAGAATTAGGCTAGAATCAAATAGGGTCAATGTTATAAAGATATTACCACGCAGTCTTGTTACTGAAAAGGTTGAGAGAGAAGTAGATATAGAGGATGGATTTTTCAAGTACAATGTAAATCAAGATATTTTAAAATTAGTAGTTGTAGAAAGGCATAAAGCGACAGGCAACATAGGTCTTGGTTTAGTGGAAAACTTCAACCTAAAGGGTGGAGCAATCGCATCTACCATAGCGCACGATTCACATAACATAATTGTAATTGGTGATAATGATGGGGATATTTTATTAGCTATAGATGAGGTTACACGGGTTGGCGGTGGCATAACTATGGCATCCGATGGGAAAATAATTCAAACTTTAGAGCTACCAATAGGAGGCTTAATGTCTATAGAGCCTATAGAAAAAATAAATTCTGATTTAGGAGAAATGCTGGATATTGCCTACGAAAAATTAGGTGTGAGTAAAGATATAGAGCCATTTATGACATTAGCATTTTTAGCTCTTCCTGTTATACCAGACTTAAAGCTAACAGATATGGGACTTTTTGATGTTAAAAACTTTAAATTTACAGAGATACAGGTAAAAAAGGAGTAAAATATGGAAATAACAAAAGCTTTAGAGCTAAAAGATCCCGTTTTAATTACATTAATCGGGGGTGGTGGTAAAACCACTACCCTTTTTCGTTTAGGAGAAGAACTGTCATATTCAGGCAAATCCGTTGTATTAACTACTACAACAGCAATATTTATGCCAAAGCCCTCTACATACGATGTTCGTATTATTACGAAAAGCATTAATGAGGCCAAAATAAGAATAAAGGAAAATCAAAATGCAAAGAGGATTTTGATAGGTAAAGAAATCACTACTGAAAACAAGCTAAAGGGATTTACTCCTGAAGAGATGGATGAAATATATAAAGAAAATAGAGAATTTTGGTTTTTAGTAGAAGGGGATGGTTCTAACGGTAGAAGTTTAAAGGTGCCCGATATCCATGAGCCACAAGTGCCTTCATTAAGTAGCATAACAATAATTTTAATAGGTACTGATATTTTAGGAAAAGAAATAAATAAAGAAAATGTTCATAGGCACCATTTAATTCATAAACTTATACAAAAATGTGGAAGTAATGTGGATAAGAACCTTATTATAAGCTTATCTTTACATCCATTGGGGATAACTAAGGGGATTCCGACGAGTAGTAAGAGAATTATTTTATTTAATAAAGTTAGAAGTAGTGGAAAATACGATGAGATATCTAATTTATCTAAAGAAATAATAGCAAAAACTAAGGACCAAGAAACGGATACAGAGAATTATAAGGGCTCTAACAGTAGAATTGATGCTATCTTTTTAGGAGAAGCAAAAGATAAAGATTCTATTTTAGAAATTCTAAGTTGTAATTAAATAAAATTAGATCACAAAGGACTTGCATATTGTACAAGTCCTTTGTAATCCTTTTATTATATTCTATAAGAACTGGAGATAATTTTATGATAGGAATTATTTTAGCTGCAGGATTTTCTAGAAGAATGGGAAAAAATAAATTGATTTTACCATTTAAAAACAATACGATTATTGAATCAGTAATAAAAGAAACAATGGCATCTAAACTTGAAGAAATTTATATAGTTTGTCAGGAAGGCAAAGTAAAAGATATCGGATCCAAGTATTCTATAAATATTATCCTTAATAAAAGAGCCAATGAAGGACAGAGCACCTCAATAGTGGAAGCTCTAAGACAAATAGAAGATATTAATAAATATGATAGCTTTATGTTTTTAATGGGAGATCAGCCTCTTATCAATAAGGATTTTTTAAATGAAATGATAAATTTTTATTACGATAATAAATACTCTATATTAGTACCTGTTTATAATAGTAAGAGAGGGACCCCAGTTATTTTTTCTTCAACTTGGAGAGAAAAGCTTCTAGATTTAAAGGGGGACGAAGGAGGTCGACAAATTATTAAAAAATATGGTGAAGAAGTATTGGAATATAAAGTTGATAGTGAATCATTAGGCGTAGATATTGATAACTTAGAGGATTATAATAAAGTTTTAAATATAGATAAAGCAACAAAGTAATAAATTAACACACTGTTCAGTTGATATTTTTTTATCGAAAAATACAATTTACGACATAATCTCTATTGAATCGACAATTATAATGATATATACTGAAATGGATTAAATATTCATACAAATTATAAAGGCGGAGTGATATGATGCAGCTAATAAGGGATATGTCGATCAAGGTAAAACTACTGGCAGGATTTTTAATGGTTACTTTGTTGCTAGGTATAGTGAGTTTTTTTGGAATTAGTGGTATAAAGACTATAAATAATAATGCGAATGAAATGTATAATAGTACCTTGAAAAACATAGATGAACTTCATCAGATTAGAGGAAATTTGCTTCATGTAGAAGTAATTATTCAGTATCTTAAGGGGACGAATGAAGAAGAAAGAATAAATGTGTTAACAAATAATATATTTAGCTTATTGGATCAGAGTAGTAAAAAAGTAGATACAATTAAATCTCGAATATCGGAAGATACTGAAATTGAGGGATTTAATGAACTGCAACAAAGCATAGAAGGCTATAATACGGAAATTAATAAAGCAGTAGATATTATTAGAGGTGGTAATACAGAGGAAATTGAGAAAGCAGTAGATGCATTACCAGATTACAGTAATGCCATATTTACTAATATTAATGACTTAATAGCAGGTTACCAAAGCTATGCAGAGGATACAAATCTACAGAATGAAGAAATATACGAGAATTCGTATGTTTTAATGTTAGTTTTTGTTTTAGCAGGATTTATAATAACTGTATCCCTAGGAATTTTTCTATCTAAGTACATATCTTCAGAGGTTAAAAAAGGCCTTGATTTTGCAGAGTCCCTGGGCAATGGAGATTTAACCTTTGAAATTAAAGAATCTAAGTCTAATGATGAATTGGCTAGACTAATAAAGGCTTTAAAGGAAGCTCAGAAAAAAACAAAGGAAGTAATAATGGAAATATCTACAGAATCATCAGATGTGGCGGATGCTTCACAAGAACTCTCAGCTACCATAGAAGAAATTAGCACTATATTTGAAGGTATATCGACGAGTACTCTAAAAATAGTAGACAGTATTCAAGATATAAATGCTGCTACGGAGGAATTAACAGCTACAATTCAGGAGGTAAATTCAGGTGTTACTCAGCTTGCTTCCAGTTCTGCCGATGGAAATGAGGAGTCAGGAAAGATCAAATTAAGAGCTGAAACAATAAAAAATCAGGGTCAAGAATCAAAATCTTTAGCAGATAATATTATCAAGGAAAAGGGCGATTCAATATTAAATGCTATAGATGAAGGCAAGGTAGTAAAAGAGATTTCAATTATAGCAGAATCAATATCATCAATTTCATCCCAAACTAATTTACTGGCTCTGAATGCGGCTATAGAAGCTGCAAGAGCAGGAGAAAGTGGAAGGGGCTTTGCTGTAGTTGCAGAGGAAATAAGGAAGTTGGCAGAGCAATCTGAGGAATATGTATCTAATATTCAAAAGGTGGTTGGCAATGTTGAATCTGCATTTAACAATCTATCTAGCAACTCAAAAGAAACGATTAACTTTATATATGATAGGGTAAGTAAGGATTACGATTTGTTAATAGATACAGGCATCAGCTACGAAAAAGATGCATTATTTGTAAATAGCTTATCTGAAGAAACTGCTGCCATGGCTGAGGAGCTAAATGCTTCGACTGAGGAAATCTCAGCGGTGATACAAAATGTAGCAAGTAATATGAGTGATGCATCTTCTGATTCTAGTGAAATAATCGAAAACATAAAAGAAACACAAATAGCATTAAATCAAATTTCAGCTGCTGCTGTTCAGCAGTCACATACTGCTGAGAAATTAAATAATTTAATAAAAACATTTAAAATATAATAAGAGCCCTACTCATCAATGCAAACAAGATTCAAGATGGATTCCGGGAACCTTGTTGTATTCACAATAAAGGGGGCTGTCTCATAATGCATAAAATAGCCTGCTTACACAAAAACCATGTATAAAAGAAGTTCAATTCTTCCTTATATACATGGTTTTTATTCATTTAGAATTTATAAATATTCGTTTTGAGACAGCTTCTACTTTTCATATGATTTATTCCTGTATACCTAAAAAACACGTATGTTTTCCTTAATAAGTTGATCTACTTTACTGTCGACTTTATCTAGAAGATTTAGCATTTTGTTAGAAAGTTCTTGCGCTTTTTTGTAATGATCCTGAGCTTTAGCCCGATTATTTTGTTTAACAGCAGCCATTACTGAATCTCCTACACTATGAAATTCATGGTGTATTGCATCTATTTCCTTCCATTCCTCTAAGATTTCCGGATGATCTATATTAATAGCATTATAAAAGTGACCGAATGCACATTTTTTTGAGTTGGTTTGAAGTGGATAAGAACGCATCTCGGTTGTAATTTGATTAAGAATTTTTACCCATTCTTTATGAGAATTCATGGCTTTGCTAATAACATCTTTTAATTCTTCGTTGGTAATGCCATTACTTCCGCCTTTTAGTCCATCAAACATGGATCCTACTATTACAGAAAGTTGATCGTCGACCTCAGATATTTTTTTTGAGAACTCAACACTTTCCATTGCATCTTTAACAATACTTTCTGTCATATAAGCTAGTCTTTCGGCATCCTTGCTAGAGGTTTCCATACCGCAATTGATCTCGTCGGCTGAGACTCGTATACTTTCCATGTATTCATGAATCGTATTAACTTCTGTTATTACATTTTTAAGCATTTCCACATTCTCACCAACGGTAGAAGATACAAGTTCTATTTTATCACTTATTTGTTCTGTGGATTTTAATGTATGATCTAAACTTTCCATGCCATCATTTGCAGCAATATGTATTCTATCTACGAACTGCCTCATGCCTTCAAGATTTTTCTTTGTATCGTCAGCTAATTTTCTAGTTTCATTAGCTACAACTGCGAATCCTCGACCGTGCTCACCGGCTCTAGCTGCTTCTATTGCAGAATTTAAGGCTAATAAATTTGTTTGTTCTGCAATGGCCTGTACGCTATCGACTATTTTGCCAACCTCTGTAGAAAGATCCACTAATAGCTGGATTTTTTCACTCATTATCCCTGTATCTTGCATAACACTTTCTTTTAAAACCTGAACTTCTTCAAGAAGGTAGATGCTCTCGTCGTTTTTCTTTGCTAACACTTTAGAATCTTCTGCTAACATAGATAGGGTTTCAGAGGTTACATCTATGGATTGATTCACCTCATTCATACCTGCAGTTGTTTCTTCTATTATAGCGGAATTGGATTGGCTTACTGCAGACATTTCCTCAGAAAAATCCATCAATTTATAAGAGATGTGAGACATTCCTACATCAAATGAACTTATAGAGCTAACGATATCAAGCATTTCTTTTGCAGATTTAGACATTTTAGCTTCGTTCTGCAGCAATTTTTCAAAATTGCTAAGTACCTTTGTATGTAAGGGGTATTTAACATCAGGACTATTTGGAGTTTTTCCTTTCAATGAGTCTTCTACATATTTGACAATACATTCTGCTTCTTCACATGGTGCTTTGCGAAAAAATTTATTAACCATGAAATGTCACTCCCTTAAGATATAATAATATTAATAGTACACTTTTTGCGTTGAAAAGTCCATATATTCATATCTGTTTATATGTATAAGTATATTAATAAGTATATAAAAAAATAAAGCATAGGAGAGAAGGCAAAAGCCGACTCTTTTCTATGCTAAAGTATCTTTGTATGGTCTAAATAGAAAGTGGACACATAAGTACAGCGATAAACAAATGATTATTACAAATCTTTATTTCTATTCTTTTTAATAAATCTATAGCCTAAAATTGATAATACACCAACAATTAATAAATAAGGTAGAGCATATATGAAAGTAATAAGGAATTTTTCCAGAGATACCTTAAAGAAATATAAGGAATCAGTAATAGCGTTAGCAATTTTAGAGGCAAAGCTTGTTTCAGAAGTAACTTCACTTGTAAGCTTTTCAACCTCTGAAATGCTTATTGATATTGTACTGTATGAAACTTTATCATCCATATCTAAAATGCTTTTAGTTAGACTTTCTTTTTGATAGATAATATCGCTTAATTGATTTTCAATAGTAATAATATCCTCAATTTTATCTGCTTTTTCAAGGAGAGCAAGCATTCTTTCTTCTTTGATTTTTAACACATTTAATCTACTTTCTGTATCATAGTATTGTTTTGTAATATCTTGCTTAGATGTATTTTGAGAAACCACATTTCCCACAGATGAAATTTCCTTAATAAAGATATCTACATTTTCCCTAGGGACTCTTATAGTATATTGACCATGCTTAAAAATCTTATTGTTTATACGATTATTTTGTTGAATATCTGAGCTTTCCGTATATCCATTATGTTTTTCAATAATCTGATTTAAATTGTCAGTAGTAGATGTAAACTCCAGTGTTTCTAGAGAAAGATAAATATTTGTGATTACCTTTTCTGGTTCCACGCTATCATCAAAATCTATATTTTTCATTTCTTCTTCCGCTGGTGCCATTTCTGGATATGCACCTATATTCATATCCGACACACTATTTTCTGTGCTAAGCTGTTTCATACTAGAAGTTCCTATATTAATAGAAAGCACTGCAAAGAGTATAGCTAAAATACCTAAAGCAGGAATAACTATACGTTTTTTAATTTTCATACAATCCAACTCCTTTTTATCATATACTTTTTAGACGAATATTTTCATTGCTTTGTTCCCAGCTTATACCATTTATTTTCTGTTATTATAGTTAAGAAAATTAGATGAAGCTAAGCTGATTGATAAATTTGCGCATAAAATTATGCGTGTAGAGAATATTAAAAGGAGATATATATTATTTGTAAATTTAAATTAAAGTGAGGGTGGTAAAATGAGAAGAAATAAAAAACTGCTATCTATAATAATAGCTGTAATATTAGTATTTTCTCTAGGAGCATGCCAAGCAAATGATAACGACAAAGAAGAAGATCAGGATCAAGGAAAACAAGAATTAGTAAAAGGGACCTTTGAGGGTGAAGGCAAAGGAAAAGGTGGCATATTTAAACTAGAAGTTACTCTGGAGAACTCTGAAATTAAGGATATTAAAGTTTTAGAGAGCAAGGAATCTGACTATACAAAGCCAGTTATTGAAGACTTAACCAAGCAGATTATCCATAAGAATTCTACGGATATTGAGATTGTTTCTGGTGCTACATTAACTAGTAATGCTATAATTAATGCTGTAAAAGATGCTGTAAAAAAATCAGGAGCAACTTTAACGGCAAAAGAAGTAACGAAGGAGACTGAAAAAGCTGAAGACATTTCAACTGATATAGTTATTGTTGGTGCAGGTGGAGCAGGACTGTCTGCTGCTATAGAAGCTACTAATGAAGGTGCTAAAGTAATAGTTGTAGAGAAAAATGCATTTATGGGTGGGAACACAAACTACGCAACTGCTGGGATGAATGCTGCATACACAAAGTATCAAGAAGAGAAGGGTATAAAAGATAGCCCAGAGTTATTTTTTGAAGATACAATGAAGGGTGGGCACGAAAAAAATAATCCAGAATTGGTAAAGGTTTTAACTGGAGAATCAGCAGAAACCGTATATTGGCTTGAAAGTTTAGGCGCAAAATTGTCTGAAATTGGAGCAACAGGTGGACAAAGCGCAGATAGAACTCATAAAGCTCCTGAAGGAATGCCTATAGGAACACATCTTATGGGTGTATTTACTAAACAAGTAGAAGATCTTGGTGTTGAAGTCAGATTAAATACAAAGGCAGTAGATATTCTTTCAGAAGATAATAAGGCAACTGGCGTAAAAGTAGAGAATAAAGATGGAAACACTTACAATATAAATGCTAAAGCGGTAATAATTGCAACTGGTGGATTTGGTGCTAATGCAGAACTAGTAACAAAGTACAAACCTGAACTAGAAGGCTTTGGATCAACCAACCAACCTGGAGCAACTGGTGATGCCCTTGTTATCGTAGAAAAATTAGATGTAGCATTAGTGGATGTAAAGGAGATTCAAACTCACCCTACAGTGGTTCCTAAAATAAATGAGCTGATAACTGAAGGAGTAAGAGGAGACGGTGCCATTTTAGTGAACAGAGAAGGTAAAAGGTTTGTAAATGAACTGGAAACTAGAGATACAGTATCTAAAGCGATATTGTCCCAAGAAGGTAAAACGGCATTTTTGGTATTTGATCAGCAAGTTGTAGATAAAACCAGCGCTATCAAAAAATATAAAGATGCTGGCTTATTGAAGGAAGCTACGACCTTAAAAGAATTGGGAGAAAAACTTAAAATAGATGGTAAGGGACTTGAAGAAGCAGTCAACACTTATAATGAGTATTTTAAAAAGAAGGAAGACACAGAGTTTGGCAGAAGAACATTACCTGTAGAGCTTATGAAAGCACCGTTTTATGGAGTGGAAATAGCTCCTGCTATTCACCACACTATGGGTGGACTAAAAATAAACAATAAAGCTGAAGTAATCAACAATTCTGGAAGCACTGTTGAAGGATTGTATGCAGCTGGAGAAGTTACAGGTGGTGTACATGGAGGCAATCGAATTGGTGGAAATGCAGTAACTGATATCACAGTATTTGGAAAGATTGCAGGAAAAAATGCGGCAGATGCTATAAAGGGTAAATAGTAAATAGAAAAAAGACAAGGGATAAAGTTCACGGTTTTATAGAGGCGATTTAAGAAAAGCAAATTGAATACGAAAAGGATTCAGAATCCTTTGGACTATACCACTGAAAAAGGATAATGACAAAAAAAGGCCTCCTATCGTAGAATAGAAACTACGATAGGAGGTTTTTATATGCCAAGAAACTTACTGAAGTGAATTAATTTCAGTTGTGCAAGGATCAACGTGTACGATTACATCCTTTACATTTTCTATTTTTCTCTTGATTATATTTTCAACCTTTTCGGCGATTTCATGGCCTTCTCGCACATCAATATTACAATCAACACATATTCTAATATCAACAAAAACCTTTGGCCCGTGCTTTCTGGTTCTTATGTCTCCCACATATTTAACCTGAGTTTCTCTCATTATCATTTCTTTTACTTCATCTACTTCATCTAGATGGATTGAAACGTCAATTAATTGTTGGAAGCAATCCTTAAATATATCAATACCAACCTTTATTACAATTACGGAAACCGCTAGACCAGCAAGAGAGTCTAAAATATAAATACCAAATTTTGAGCCCAATATCCCAATGAAAGAAGCTATTGATGAAAGAGCATCAGATCTATGATGCCATGCGTCTGCAATTAGGGCAGAGCTTTGCTCTCGTGTACCTACCTTAAATGCAACCTGATATTGAGCCTCTTTAATAACTATTGAAATAAGTGCAGCGACTAGGGCAAAATAACTAAAATAAACTTTTTCACCTTGTAATATGGCTATAGCAGCACTGTATCCAATTTTACCACCGACATAAATTAGTATGATAGACAATAGAAAGGTAGTTATTGTTTCTATTTTCTCATGACCGTAATGATGGTGTTCATCTCTTGGTTTTGTTGCCATTGCCATTCCAATAATAACGCCTACCGATGTTATTACATCGGAACCGGAATGAAGACCATCAGCTATTAGGGCCGTACTGTTAGATGCCATCCCTGCAATTACTTTAATAATCAGCAAAAATATATTTAGAATTATGGTTATAAATAGTACTCTATTAATATCTTTTGTTTTAGATTGACTTTCATTAAACATAATAGCACCTCGTTATTATCAATTGAAATATGTATTAACATTATATTAAGTAGGCTTGTATTTGTCAACTAAGTATTTTCAATATATTTATTTTATAGCCTGTTTGGAAAGTTATTATCAATTGAAAATGATATTCTAAATTAAAAGTGACCAGAATTCATTTTCGGTCACTTTTAGTAGTAAAATGGTGCTGCTAGATAAAAAGAATACAAAAAGAAGAATAATTATATATGATCTATGCTAATTCCAGATACTTTTATGGCGTGCTTAACAATTTGATAAATAAATATTGTAATTGCTGTATTTACTAATATTGTAGGAAGTACTACGGTTTTAAATAAAAAGGAAAAAGGTGCAGGTAGCCCTACTGTTAATAGAGCACAAAATAAAAATACGGTTCCGCTAACTAATGTGCCTACTACGCTAATAATGCCAACTATTACAGCGTTTAAATTAAAGTGATTAAGAAGTTTAATAACTACAAATAATACGATACAAGTGATTAGCTTATCAATCATATTAGGTATTTGGCCTCCAGGGAAGGTGGTGGTCATTGCAGAAAGAAAACCGCCTAATAATCCTGTTAGGATTGCATTTTTAAAAGAAACATTTATCAATAATGAAATGAAAACAAAAGCTAATAAGAAGTCAAACTTCATACCACCAAGTATTCCTGGTGTAATTTGGTGCAAAATAAATCCTATGGCTAATAGTAATGCTGTAAAAATATTATTCTTTAATTTCATAATGATCTCTCCTCTTATTTGTTTTATTATTTTGTTTTGCCAGTCGCTTTCTTCTGTTCACAACATACTATTCACCACCTTTATATATAGAATTCTGCTTTATTTGAATATATTACGCAGTCTCGCATTGCAAATTTGCTACTCCTTTCAGTCGTGCAAATTTGATGCTCATTGCGTTTGACTACTTCACCATGCAATAATTTATATCCTTCGAAGTAGACTTCTGCTTTAGTTTAAGTATATTACGCAGTTTCGCAACTCAAATTTGTTCACTCCTTTTAGTCGTGCAAATTTGGTGCTCATTGCGTTTGACCTACCATCAATTTATTACTCCCTTTGGTCGTATAAATTGGGTTAGGTCATAAAATAAAATTTGCTCGTTTCCACTCACAAACTTTATGTCGCACTCAATTCTAAGCCCTGCTTAGAATTTCAAGTGCTCAAAATAAAAAAGTCCTCCATCCTTATATAAAAGGACGAAAGACATATTTCGCGGTACCACCTTAATTAGATTATTAATTAAATAATCTCCCTCAACAGATACGGAGTATACACTCGATATCCTGTTTCTATAACGGGAAACTCCCGGCATTAGATACTTTGAAAAACATTTCACTAAGCTTCTTGTAGGTCCATTCATTAACGCTTAGGTATCGGACTTCCACCAACTCCGACTCGCTAAAACCATACACTATTAATTACTTACTCCTACGCATTGAATTTTTTACTATATTAATATATGATTTTAATACAATATATATATAATGTCAATAGCAAGTATTACTATAAGTTAATAAAATAATTAATAAAAATTAAAAAAGTTGTTGACATTTAGAAAATAAAGAATATAATATAACATAACATATTTAAATGCGATGAAAGAGACAAGGATATCGAAACTTATTCACAGAGAGTTGGGGAATGATGAGAACCAACAATAAGAAGATATGTAATATTCACTCTTGAGCAGGCTCGTTCAACGATTATTCAAGTAGGCGAGCACGAAGGCCCATCGTTACAGGGGATAGGACTGTTAGGTCTGATAAGTGATGACGTCGTCATAATTAGGGTGGTACCGCGGATATATAATCTTTCGTCCCTATAAACATAGTTTAAAAACTGTGTTTATAGGGACGGAAGATTTTTTTTATTTCAATGAGACGAATTTTTTATTTGGCCAAATAATTAATCCTCATCAAGCTTACAAATAAAATTTAATTTAGAGGAGGAAAATAAAATGAAAAGAAGTAAAGGAAGTAAATTAATAGCATTAGCAATGGTAGGGATGATGTCTTTGGTAGGATGTAGTACAGGAAAAACTAACAGTGCTCCAGAAACTACTCCAGAAAGTAATTCTGATGAAAAGGTATATAAAATAGGTATAAGCCAGCTGGCAGAGCATCCAGCTTTAGATGATGCTAGAAAAGGTTTTGAGGATGGACTTAAGGAGCTAGGTATAAATGCAGAAGTGGATTACAAAAACGCTCAGGGAGATATAGCAAATACAATGAGTATAGCTCAGAAATTTGTAAGCGATAAGGTTGATCTAATATATGCTATAGCAACTCCGGCAGCACAAAGTGCAAAACAATCAACAACAAATATTCCTATATTATTTAGTGCAGTAACTGACCCTGTAGAATCTGGTATAGTTGCAGATTGGGAAAATGTTGGAGGAAATGTAACAGGAACATCCGATAAGGCTCCTGTGGCTTCTCAGTTAAAAATGTTTAAAGAAATAGATCCTAATATAAATACGATAGGAATTTTATACAACACAAGTGAAGCTAACTCAGAAATTCAAGTAGAAGAAGTAAAAAGCTTGGCTCCATCGGAAGGGTTAAAGGTAGAAACAGTGGGTGTTAATAATGTAAATGAACTTCCGCAAGCCTTAGATTCTTTAATTAAAAAGGTAGATGCATTATATATGGTGAGCGATAATATGGTAGCAGCTTCAGTAGAGCTAGTAACAAAGGTAACTGTAGAAAATAATATGGTAACAGTATCAGCAGAGGAATCTCAAGTAGGTGGCGGTATACTCGTTACGAATGGGCTTAGTTATTATGAATTAGGTAAACAAACAGCCCAAATGGCAAAAGACATATTAGTAGACGGAAAAGATGTATCTACAATACCTGTTGGTGTAGCTGAAAAAACAATGACGACTGTAAATCAGAAAACCTTGGAAGCATTAAAATTAGATAGTGAATTATCTTTATTCAAAGATGCTACAAAGGTTGGAGAGTAAATTTGAAGAATGTAAATTAGATAAGATTGGAGAGTTTAGTTATGAATTCATTGGTTATAACATCTTTAGAACAAGGGCTAATATTCGCCGTACTAGCTATGGGTGTATTTCTAACATATAAAGTATTAGACATTGCAGATCTTTCGGTAGAAGGTACATTTCCAATGGGAGCATTTGTGTTTGCTAAGTTTATTTCTATGGGAATTGATCCGATTATAAGTACATTAATGGCTTTTTGCTTCGGCACTCTTGCGGGACTATTAACGGCTACACTATATATAAAGCTTAAAATACAGCCATTACTAGCAGGGATATTAACAATGACAATACTATATTCTACTAACCTTAGAATAAATGGAAGAGCTAATGTACCACTTTTTAGCTACGAATCAGTTTTTAATATAAGTTCTACTTTAGTTGTATTAGTAGTAATCGTATTGTTAATAAAAGTGCTACTAGATCAGTTTTTAAAGACGGAAGTAGGATATTTATTAATAGCTACAGGTGATAATGAGTCCCTTGTAAGATCACTTGGAGCTAGTAGTAATAAGTACAAATTAATAGGTCTTATGTTAGCAAATGGACTTGTGGGTTTAAGTGGAGCTTTAATGGCTCAGATGCAAGGCTTTGCGGATATAACAATGGGGCATTCTATCATAGTAGTTGCTTTAGCTTCTGTTATAATAGGTGACACCATAAGAAAAAACTCGAATAAATTAAAGAATACTACAAGAGTTATTATAGGAGCGATAGTGTATAAAATTATAGGTGGAATTGCAATAGATTTGGGATTATCTCCTACTGATCTTAAAGCCATAAGTGCCATCATAGTGATCGTATTTATAGCGTATAACAACTTTGGAGTTGATCTTTTAGGACTAAAAAAACCATTGAAAAAAGTTAAGGAGGGAAAACACCGTGCTAAAAATATCAAATCTATCGAAGAGTTTTAATGTAGGAACAGATAATGAAATTAAAATATTTGAAAATTTTAGTTTGCAGATAGAAGCAAAGAAATGTACAGCTATTATTGGATCTAATGGATGCGGGAAAAGTACCCTTCTTAATATGATAGGCGGTAGTATACCGGTAGACAAAGGACAAATAATTTTAAATGAAAAAAATATAGCTCCATTAAAGGAGGAACAAAGAGCAAGTTATATAGGAAGAGTCTATCAAGACCCATCTATGGGAGTAGCTCCATCTCTTACAATACTGGAGAATATGTCTTTAGCAAATAAAAAGGGGGAAAAATTCACCCTAAGAAAATTATTACAAAAGAGCGAAAAGAGCAAATATGTAGAACTATTAAAGGGTTTAAATTTAGGACTTGAAGACAAGTTAGATACAAAGGTAAAGTTTTTATCAGGTGGTCAAAGACAGTCTCTATCCCTTATAATGGCGGCTATGAAACATCCAGATTTATTATTATTGGATGAACATACGGCGGCATTAGATCCAAAGACATCCGCTGTAATAATGAGAAAGACTAGAGAACTTATACAAAAATACTCTATAACCACAATAATGATTTCTCACAATATGAGAGATGCTATAGAATATTCAGATAGAATCATAATGCTTGATAAGGGTAACGTAGTCTTGGATAAACCAAGTGAACAAGTAACTGAAGAAGAGCTAATTGAAATATACAGAAAAAAGTTAGAACTAGATGAAAAAATAGCATAGAAATTGATAGGAAGTAAAAGTGGTTTGAAGTTTATAATTTTCTATGGGTTATAAAAAAGACAAGGAATAAATGGTTTAAATAGGCCATATTCCTTGTCTTTTTGCATCTTTGGTATATTTTTTAAAATAATTGCATTAATTATTGTGATTATGTTATAATATTAAATATTAGTACCAAGTACTAATATTTAATATTAAGTTTAGGGAGGTATATATAATGGATGCAAAAGATATTAAGGATTTAATTTTAACCATAGATAAAACAACGATAGAAACAGTAGAAATAGAAAAAGACGATATTAAGCTTAGGATAACAAAAAAGACAATGTTTGAAGGCAACAATGTAGAACAAAGAAGTACAAAAAGCGCTATAAACGACAATATAGATTCAAAAGCAGTAAATGCAGATAATGAAGCTGCAAAAACTAAAGTTGATAATTCCTTAAACAGTGATGATTTATTAAATAGTGAAGATTTTTATATAGTTAAGTCTCCTATAGTAGGTACTTTCTATGAAGGGGCTAGTCCTGACACACCACCTTTTGTAAAGGTAGGAGATAGAGTGGAGAAAGGTCGAACACTATGCATTATCGAAGCTATGAAGATAATGAATGAAATAGAAAGTGAAGAATCGGGTGAGGTTATAGAAGTACTAGTAGATGATGAAGATATAGTGGAGTATGGCCAACCCTTAATGAAGATTAGGAGGTAGAGTATCCATGTTTAATAAAATACTCATTGCGAATAGGGGAGAAATAGCAGTCAGAATTATTAGAGCGTGTAAGGAAATGAACATAAAAACTGTAGCTATATATTCAGAAATAGATCAGGATTCGGTTCATGTACATTTAGCAGATGAGGCAGTCTGTATAGGACCTGCACAATCAAGAAAAAGCTATTTAAATATAGATAATATTATAAGTGCGGCTTTGGTTACTAAATGTGAAGCGATACACCCTGGTTATGGGTTCCTTTCTGAAAACTCCAACTTAGTAGATATGTGTGTAAAAAATGGAATAAAGTTTATTGGTCCATATAAGGAACATATAGAGAAAATGGGGAACAAGTCTGAAGCTAGAAAGACAATGATAGAGGCAGGAGTTCCTGTTGTGCCAGGCTCTGAGGATTCTACAAATGAAGCTATGGACGCGCTAAAAATAGCCAATGAAATTGGGTTTCCAGTTATAGTTAAGGCTGCAAGTGGAGGCGGAGGTAGAGGAATGAGAATAGTGAATAATTCTGAGGAATTTATTGATAAATTTAATATGGCTAAATCCGAATCTGCTGCGGCATTTAATGATGATTCTATGTATGTAGAAAAATTTATAGAGCAGCCGAGGCATATAGAATTTCAAATATTGGCAGATTCCTATGGCAATGTAATTCATCTAGGGGAAAGGGATTGCTCTATTCAAAGAAGGAACCAAAAGGTGTTAGAAGAAGCGCCTTGCCAAGTTATTAGTGAAGAACTAAGAAATAAAATGGGTGAAATGGCTCTTCGTGCCGCTAAAGCTGTAAACTATGTAAGTGCTGGCACAATAGAATTTTTATTAGACAAGTATAATAATTTTTACTTTATAGAAATGAATACAAGAATACAGGTAGAACATCCTGTAACAGAGATGGTAACGGGGGTAGATTTAATAAAAGAACAGATACAAATAGGATATGGAGAAAAACTAGAGATTGCTCAAGAAGAAATAAAAATAAATGGCCATGCCATTGAGTGTAGAATTAATGCTGAAAATCCGAATGAAAACTTTAGACCTTGTCCTGGGCAGATAGAAGGATATTTTCCACCTGGAGGATATAACGTTAGAATGGATAGTCATATTTATAGTGGATATACGATTCCTCCTACCTACGACTCTATGATTGGTAAGCTTATCGTATGGGGAAGAAGTAGAGAAGAAGCGATTAGCAGGATGAATAGAGCTTTAGATGAAATAGTAGTTGCTGGAATTAGCACAAATATTGATTTTCAAAAAGAAATATTAAATAATGAAAGTTTTTTAATAAATGATATAGATACTTCGTTTATAGAAAGAGAAATATTTAGTAGAAAGTCCGAGTAGAGAGGAGATAAAAAATGCTGAAAGACCTCTTTGGTAAAAAGAAATATGCAACAATAACCTTAAGTAAAGACAATAAAGAAACAGTATATTCAACTAGTGAAAATTCTAAACATAAATTAGATATTCCTAATAAAAAAAGGGAGCATTCTCGAATAGGTGCTAGGGAAAGAATATATGAGTTAATAGATAGAGATACATTTGTAGAATATGATACTGATTTAAAAGCGGATAATCCTCTGAATTTTACTGACTATATGGATAAGATCAAAGTTGCAATGGAAAAATCTAATGAAAATGAAGCTGTAATCACGGGTGAAGGAAAAATAAATGATCAGAATTGTGTTGTAGGTGTTATGGACCCTAATTTTATGATGGGAAGTATGGGCTCTGTAGTTGGGGAGAAGATTACAAGAGCTATAGAAAAAGCAATTGAGAAAAAGTTTCCTATTATTATTTTTTGTGCATCGGGAGGAGCAAGAATGCAGGAGGGAATATTATCCTTAATGCAGATGGCTAAAACTTCAGCTGCCTTAGGTAGATTCTCCGACGAAGGACTTTTGTATATTTCGGTTTTAACAGACCCAACAACGGGCGGAGTTACAGCAAGCTTTGCTATGCTAGGAGACATCATTATTGCAGAACCAGGAGCTCTTATTGGCTTTGCAGGACCTAGAGTAATTGAACAGACAATTAGACAAAAACTTCCCGAAGGATTTCAAAGAGCAGAGCTTTTAAAAGAAAAAGGATTTATTGATAAGGTTGTAAGTAGAGAAGATATGAAAGCAACCTTATCTAAAATTTTAAAAATGCACATACTTGGTGGTGAAA
>JAEWHG010000013.1 GCA_023387935.1 Bacillota bacterium | reverse complement strand
ATTCATTGTCCAGTAGCATATAATAACCTCAAAGCTAAGCTGGTTTGGAGGGAAATCTATATGCTAACTTTGTTCATGTAGTCTATTTAAAATTAAACTTCAAATCAAAATCAATAGATACGTTTATTTCATAATATTTTAAAAACACTCGTTTTAATGACCGATTACACCTTTACCTTAACACTATTACGATTCTCTCTCTTTTCTTTAGCACACTAGCCATCTTACAATATATTTCAAAATTTACATAAATCAAAAAATATTGCAAATAAGACTTAAACCATACACTATAAAAATAGTTACATATCACGTAGGATGTAACCTGTCCATTTTATTTAATTATACTACTTTACTATACTACTAAGAGACAAGCTTAATAATTCTATTTAAAATTATTAATGATCACAGGTCTCCCCTCTTTCAAAAAAATTAAGATGCTTAACTCCGATAAAATATCGAAATCAAACATCCAATTGTGAGCCTTTATAAAGTCATCACAGATTTCAGAATTTGCGATGTAGCTTTTCTCTTTATACTTTTGAAAGTATATCCGTTGTATATTTAATTTATTGATTAAATGAGTCTGTTTTGTTTTCTTAAATAGTGTCCCCAAGACTCTACTATTATTTTTCTTGCTGCGTAAGAAGATGCTAAAGAAGAATCTAAACTCGGAGCAACTTCAACTACGTCAAACCCTATAATAGGAAGTTCAAATACCCCTCTTAAAAATTCTAAAACTTCTCTTGGACTTAATCCTGCAAACTGTGGTGTGCCAGTTCCAGCGGCAAATCCCGGATCTAATACATCTATATCCAAAGTAAGATATACATATTTGAATTTTTTCATATGATTTACTACTTCTTTTACTGCTTCATCCACACCTATTTTACTAAATCTTCTTGAGTTTAATACATTTACTTTATTTTCTTTCATATATTCTAGTTCATCCATTTCTATAGACCTTATTCCTACAAAATATAGATTATCTGAACCATTTACCTTATCTAATTCTGTTGCCCTTCTTGCTGGGCATCCATGAGATAAGTTGCTGCCGGCTAACTCATCGTTTAAATCAAAATGAGCATCTATATGGATAATACCAAAATTATCATCTAAGGCTTCATTTAAAGCTTGATATATCGGTATAGAAACTGAATGGTCACCACCAAGCATTGTAAAGAATTTTCCAGCTTTAACTATTTTAATTACCTCTTCTTTAACTTCCTTAAATAATTCTTCTTGATTTTGATTATCAAAGTCCCCTAAATCTAAGATATTTACATCTTCTATAAGCTCAAAATCTTCTGTTGTAGGTGTAATAGAATAACTAATTTCTCTGATATGTCTTGGACCATCAGCTGCTCCTTTTCTAACTGAAGCTGCTTTATCAAATGCTTGCCCGAAGACTACTATATCAGCATCTTCTATTTCTATATCCGGTTTATTAAGTCCTGCCCACAATTCTTTCTCTATAATCATTTCCTTTGTTGTTCTCATAATAATTCCTCCTATTTAAATATTTGATTTATATAATGATTTACTATCCTCAACTTTGGCAACTGTATATCCTGCAAATCCAGCTATTATTGAAACCAATGGTGATAAAAGACTGAAAAAACAATAAGGTAAATATACAAGAGTAGGAACACCTAAAGTAGTAGCTACAAATACCCCACATACATTCCAAGGCACTATAGGTGATGTAACTACCCCACCATCTGCACTACATCTGGATAAATTTTTAAGGTCTAGCCCCCTACTTTCAAAAGCATCTTTATACATTCTTGATGGCAAAATAATAGCTAAAGCTTGATCCCCTGTAAAAATATTGATCAATACACTTGTTACGGTAGCTGTAGCAATAAGTGAACCAGCTTTATTCACTATGCTAAGAATTTTCTTTATTATAACTTCAAGCATACCTGACGTTTCTAAAATACCTCCGAAAATCATCGCACACAATATTAAAGATATGGTATACATCATACCATCTAATCCACCTTTAGAAAGCAAGGTATCGATTAACTCTATTCCTGTTGAAGAAACATAGCCGAAGTGTGCAGCGTCTGCAATTTCTACTAAACTGGCTTTTTGTACAACTAAAGCTGCTATACTGCCCACTAAAACGCTGATGATTAATCCAGGAATAGCTGGAACCTTCAATATAACAACTACAACTATTACAACAGGTACAAGTAACAAAATCGGGCCAATCACAAATTGTTCTTGTATTCCATTTAGTATCATATTAATTTGACTATAATCCATAGTTGATAAACTATATTTTCTACCTACAATGTAAAACAAAATTAAGGAAATTAAAAGTGTAGGTACGGAAGTATACATCATATGTTTTATATGGTCATATAAATTTACGCCAAGTACACCGGAACCCATATTTGTATTATCAGATAAAGGCGATACTTTATCCCCAAAATAAGCACCTGAAACAATTGCTCCTGCAGTCATTCCTGCAGGAATGCCTAACCCTTGGCCTATACCTATTAATGCTACTCCTATGGTTCCTATAGTTGTCCAAGAACTACCAGTAGCAACAGATATTAAGATACATAACACAACAGTCCCTACTAAAAAGAACTGTGGTGATACTATTCTTAAGCCATAATATATTATAGTTGGCACTACACCTGCTAATATCCATACACCTATTATCATTCCAATAACCATCAATATTAAGCAAGCTTGCATTGTTAATCCTATAGTATTCAGTATACCTTTTTCTAATTCATCCCATGAATAGCCAGAAAGCATAGCGATTACTGAAGCCACTACAGATGAAGCAATTAATGGAATCGCTGATGCGCCATTACCATAAATATTATTTAGCATAATGATTACTATTAAAAATAATAATGGTATCAACGCTTTTCCAAGTGTCATATTTTTTTCCCTAACATCCATAATCCACATTCTCCTTTTTACCTTTAAGATTTTAAGTTTTAAAAATTCGAAGCTATACTACTTTACCTTATATACCATATAGGTATTAATTATCTAATAAAGCAATATTCATGCCAAAAAATAAAAGCTTTAAAATAGAGGTTTCTATTATTAAAGCTTTTATTTTATAAAATTTTTTTTATAAAATTCATATTATTTCATCAAATTTTTTTATAAATATAAATTTTTTTATAGATATTATTTAAGATTATATTTTTTTACTTTATATTGAAGTGTTTGAGGAGATATTTTTAATATTCTTGCTGCTTCAGCTGTTGATTTTGCGCACTTTAAAGCTTTTTCTATTAAGCTTTTTTCATATATCTCTAAATTTTCAGGTAAAGATTTTTGGAATATCATTTCTTGACCTGTATCCATCTGTTCAGAAACATTTTTTCTGCTGATGGGAATCTCCATCTCTTGGTATAAATAAATAGGTATATCTTTAATTGTTATAGTATCTCCATCTATTACATTAAATGCTGATTCTATTACATTTTTTAACTCTCTGACATTACCGGTCCATTTGTGATTTATAAATATATTTTTTACCATTTCTGACATACCCTTAACATTTTTCCCCATTAAATCTTTGTACTTATTAATATAATATTCTATTAATAAAATAATATCATTTTTTCTTTCTCTTAAAGGTGGTATTCTCATCCTAACAACCGATAACCTATAAAATAAATCCTCTCTTATTATATTTCTTTTTAGCGCTAACTCCGGGCAAATATTCATAGCAGATACTATTCTTACATCTATCTTTATATTTTTAGAGTCACCAAGTCTTCTAACATAACCATCTTCTAAAACTGTAAGTATTTTAGCTTGAAGATTCATATCCATAGAATTAAGCTCATCTAAAAATAAAGTACCGCCATCTGCAATTTCAAAAAGACCTTTTCTATTTTCTGCTCCTGTATAAGCACCTTTTACTGTTCCAAAAAAAGTGCTTTCTACTAAGTTCCCAGGTATTGCAGCACAATTCTGAGAAATAAAAGGTTTATGTCTTCTATGACTTTCATAATGTAAAGCTTGTGCTACCATATCCTTACCTGCTCCAGTTTCTCCTTCAATCATTACTGAAGAATTGGTATAGGCAATTTTTCGTATTTTTTCTTTTAAATTTATAAGATGATAATCTTCAGTAATTATATCATCTAAGCCACATATATTGCTGCATTCTAATGGCAAAGTACCTTTCATGGCTTTTTCATACTCTTCTTTTGTTATAATTTTAGAAACCTCAACTAC
>JAEWHG010000205.1 GCA_023387935.1 Bacillota bacterium | reverse complement strand
CATGAGGTGTACGAAAGATTAACGGGAATGGAATATTTAAACTTTATGGGCGATATGTATGGAATTTCTAAAGATATGAGAGGTAAAAAGGTAAATGAATATTTAGAGCTATTCGAATTAAAAGATGCTGCATCAGATTTAATTAAAAGCTATTCCCATGGAATGAAACAAAAAATTGTTTTAATCGGTGCGTTGCTAAATGAACCAGAAATTTTTATATTGGATGAACCCTTAGTTGGACTTGATCCTAAATCAGCTTTTAAGCTAAAGGAAATTATGAGAGATAGATGTAACTCTGGAAAATCCGTATTTTTTTCTACTCATGTACTAGAAGTTGCAGAAAAACTTTGCGATAGAATAGCCATTATAAGAAAAGGGCGAATTATTGCTTGTGGAACCATGGAAGAGCTAAGACATCAATATGAAAGCAAAGGATCTTTAGAAAATATATTTTTGGAGTTGACGGAATAATGAAGGGGTTAGGTTCTTTATTGAAAATCCAATTAAATGTGAATTTTGGTATTTCTGCATTTAAGTATAAGTATATGAAGCAGAAAAAAGAGCTTTGGCAACCTATTGTATTTTTAATTGCAATCCTAGCACTATTGCCAATTTATATTGGATATATCAAACTGCTGAGCTCTGTATATTTATCTTTAAAGTCCATTAATCAAGAAGGAACTATATTACTAGCTGGAATTTTAGGGTCCCAAATCATTCTTTTTGTATTTGGAATATCTCATATATTTGCTAAGTTTTATTACTCCGATGATTTGCAAATTTTAATACCATTGCCTATTAAACCAAGTACAATACTAACTGCTCGATTTATTACTGTAGTGATCAATGAGTATTTAACAGTACTTCCAATTTTAATACCAATTATATTGATATATGGCATACAAGGCGGATTAGGGGTGCTATATTGGATATTTAGTATTTTAATTATTATAGCTCTTCCTATAATACCTTTGGCTTTATCTTCCATAGTCGTTATGATTTTTATGCGATATACGAATATAAAGGGCAAGAGAGATTTAATAAGAGTTATTGGTAGTGTCTTAATGATAGGAATTATTTTAGCAATACAGGCCATTAGTCAGAGAGCGGCTACAACACTTCCTCAGGGCGAAGAAATGGCGTACATTACTAATTTGCTTAGTGAAAGAAACGGTCTTATTAAACAAATAGGAGGGGCTTTCCCACCAAGCATTTGGGCATCCACTGCATTAATTAATTTTAATACTGGAGATGGACTATTGAATCTATTTATTTTTGTAGGTATATCTGCACTTATATTGTATGGCATGGTATATACTAGCGAAAAGGCATTTTATAAAGGGTTAATTGGAGGTCAAGAAGTAGTATCTAAAAAGAAAAGGCTTACAGAGAAGCAGTTTAGCAATCAAATAAGCAAGGCGCGCCATCCTATTTTTTCCATATTAGATAGAGAAATGAAAATACTAATTAGAACGCCTATTTTTTTAATGAATTCTATTGGTGCTGTAATTATTATTCCATTTGCGCTGGCAATACCTTTGCTTGTAGGAAATCAAGAGTCCCTTGTTATGATTAGACAATTTTATAATGAAAGTAGCATGTTAACAATTAATCTTATATTATCTGCTTTTATAGTTTTTATTGCTGCAAATAATGGAATGGGAGCTACAACATTTTCTAGGGAAGGGAAACAATTTTGGATTTTAAGAATAGCTCCTGTTAAGGTAGAACATCAGCTTATGGGCAAAATACTTAGTTCTGTACTAGTTCAAATTTTAGCACTGGTTGTTATTCTAGGAGGAGCAGGATTTATTATTCAATTAAAGCTATCTACTATAGGAATTGTCACTATTTTGGGGATTTTAGGTAGCATACCAGTAATTGAACTATCTATGTTTATTGATATTACAAGGCCTTTGTTAGATTGGGATAATCCGCAAAAGGCGATGAAGCAGAACATGAATGTGTTTTTTTCAATGTTAGTTGGAATTGCCTATATATTTGTTAGTGTTTTGTTAGGCTTATTTATGTTAAAGCTTAAATTAAATCCATTCATTGTTTATTCAGTATTTGGAATAATATATGGTGTTATTTCCATAGCTTTATTTAAAGCATTAAGTAGCTTTACTGCTAAGAGATATAGGGATATTGAATAAATAAAATAAAACTTGTTCGTCTACACACACAAACTTTATGTCCCACTCGATTCTAAGCTTTGCTTAGAATTTCAAGTGCTCAAAATAATGAAAAGGATCCTAAATTATATCATATCTAGGATCTTTTTCTATATTCTTCTATAGATAATAATTTAAAGGCCAATATAAATAGAGTCTTTGCTATGCTTGTCTAATAATTCCCATTGGTGTTTGCTGATGCCCTTGTCCTAAAGGATTATCCTTTAGGATTTCAACTACCTCGTTGATGTTAATATCCTTGTGAGAGGCGCCCAAAATATTCCCTCCTAGATCGTTAATATCGGAAATAACGATTCGAATGCCACCAAGAGCATAGCTTACCTCAGCAGCAACCTTGTCAGG
>JAEWHG010000173.1 GCA_023387935.1 Bacillota bacterium | reverse complement strand
CAGAGGGTGATAGGGTTCATATAGAATTAGACAAAGATAAGCTTATTTTCATACCTGAAAAATAAACTTATCTTTAAGTTTTAAATTAGCGTTTTTCTCCAAAAATCTTATATTGTTCATATACATGTTCTATATATTCATCTATATCTTTTATTTTTGGTATAATAACTTTTCTCATTTTTCCTTTTCCAAGTAGCAAGCCTTTTTGTATAGATTCCTCATCTGGAGCAATATCTAGAGTGTTTTCTATAAATAAATTTGGATTTAAAAGGGCTGATGCTGGAAGTATATCCCAAATATATATTCCTTTATTTTCAAAAACATTTTGCTCTCTATCAAACCAATATTGACACTCAGTAAAAAGCCATTTTTCAAAATCAGTTCCATCTTTTAGTTTATTAAATCTTTCTCTAGTAAAAAATCCATCTAAACAAGTATTTCCTGTAGCTATGATAATGTTTTTTCCATATTCTAATACATTTAAAGCTGCTTTATAATTGCAAGAAAAATTTAATTCATTTAAAATTTTCTTGTTTATTACTAATGGTTCAGTTATCCCACCCATTAATGAAATATCTTTTATTTTTTCATAAAAATTATGATCAATCTGCCAAGCATGGTGTAAATTTGTTAAAGATCCTGTTGCCAATATAGATAATTGCCCATTATACTTATCTGCCATCTCTACTAGAAATTTTGCAGCTTCATTATCTTTATAAGAATCCTCTGAACCTTTATAAACCGGAATTTGTGAATATCCAATATTCTTCATAAAAGAAATTGTATTTGGATATACAACATCTAATTTATTATTTCCAAAGGTTGTATTTATCCCTAATACTTCTGTATCCTCTTGAGCTAAAGTGTATATAATTGCAAGACCATCATCTATATCACAACCATCTATGGAAAAAGTATTATCGCAATCTATTATTATTTTTCTAGCCATAGTATCACTCCTGTTTTTTACTGTGCTTATCCCCTTAGATATTTTCTCAGCTCTGTTAAGTACTTTACTGTCTAATCTTTCATTTTCCTATTTATATAGATTTGCAATTACTTCAATATCTTCTCCTTTTCTATACATATATTGTAGTCTTTGCATTCTTATCATCGTCCTAAGTCTGCCTTTTTTTACAAATCGTCTTTCTGAGGTTTCAATTGTTGTTTTTGCTAATGTTATTCGCTCTCCATTAGCTTTTATATCCATTGACAACTGATAATCTTCCATAAGAGGGATCTCTGGAAATCCCCCCAATTCATAAAAATAGCTTCTATCTATAAATATTCCTTGATCCCCAAAAGCTATATTTCTTAGTCTAACTCTTAAGTTGGACATAAAGCCACATATTTTCATAAGAATACTTCTACTGTTAAATCTTATTTTAAAACAACCAACTTTATGGCCTTTGTAAATTATTCTTTGGATTTGATTAAGAGCATCACTAGGCAAAAAACTATCTGCATGTAAAAATAAAAGTATGTCTCCCTTTGCTAGTGAAGCTCCATAGTTCATTTGATGGGATCGACCTTTTTGAGGGGAATAGACAAGTCTATGTTTTTCTTCAATTATTCTATTCGTTCCATCATTACTTCCACCATCTACAAATATAATTTCGCAATGATCTTTAAACTGCTTTAAATTATCTATTAACTTATTTATGGTAAGGGCCTCATTATATACAGGAACAATAATTGAAATTTTCTTGTCTATTTTAATATTCATTTAAATATTCTTCCTTTATCCTATTTAAAAACTCCCAAGACAAATAGGTTTTAATTTTCCGATAGGTATAATCATTGGATATAAGCTTGTCTGGATCTTGGTACTCCACATAGGCCATAGCGCACCAAGTTATACCTCTTAGACAATTCATAGATAGATAATTCTTTACAGAATTCCAAAGTTCTCTTTCATCTTTGTATTGATTCGAATTTTCGCAATACTCCTTTATAAAAAAAGAAACTTCTTCTCTAGATAAAATAACATCCGTCTTCCAAAATGTTGTTGTAGGCGCTAAAAAATGTCCTAGATCTTGTGCTGGATATCCATATAGCGGCTTCTCCCAGTCCACTATGTAGTTATTATCTTCTTCTCCATTTATAAGGAAATTTCCTGAGTTTAACTCAGTATTTATGATCGTTCTATTTCCTATATCGATAGTCTTTATATTCTTTCCCTTTTCTAGTAAGTATTCTATATTATCTTTAGTATTTACATCCATATATTTTGATATTTTATATTTCTCAAACATCTTCAAACATTCTTCATAGATGGCTTCTATTGGATTTTCTGGTTTTATTAGATTATTAGTTTTTGGTATAGATTCATTATGAATATCTGCCAAAGCCTCTGCTGCAAATTTTAAATCTTTTTTATAATTTAAATGATTTCCCGGAAGATACTCCATAACTAAAAAACCATAAGGTATTATTTCTTTTCTATCATCACAATAGATAGACTTTGGCGTTCTATTCGTCTTATTTAGTAATTCTAAAGCTTCATGCTCATATCTAATTTGGTTATTTAGATCCATCTGACTATTTGTTGCTATTCTTAGCACTAATTTTTTATTATAAGTTTTTGAATTAAAAATATAGTTAATATTATATTCTCCCTGACCTAAAACAGAAAACTCTTCCTTATCTTCTATGCCAAACCTTTCTATAAAACCTTTGTCTTTTCTTAAGCTATCTAAATTAATTCTATTCATTCTTATCACACTTTCCCATAACTTCCTTAACCAGCTGTCTTGTATTATCACAAGAAATGCTATGGTCTTCTTTTAATATTTTATGTAATCTTAAAAAATCGTTCTTATCATCTATATCTAATTGAATATTTCCTTTTCCATAAGATTTTCCAGTACTTTTTATTTTATCTATAGTCTCTTCAAACACTGAACTTGTACTATATTTTATATTGAATATACCTTGATTTTCATCCTTCATTCCAATTAAATAATATCCGCCATCATAGGTTGGAGAAATAACTATATCTTTTTTTTCCAGTATACTAAAAGCTATTTCTATATCTTTTTTATTTATTAAAGGAAGATCACTACCGATAAGTACTACATTTCTATATTCTTTTAAAGAAAATGATATAGCATTGTGCATCTTTTCTCCTATATCTTTTCCCTCTTGCTTCAAGAAATATATACCTTTATGTGTAATACTTTTTAGAACTTCCAAGTCTCCTTGGTCTGAATAATTGATTATGATATCCATTCCCATACTTTTTATATTATTATATATATCCTTTATAAAAGCAGTCTGAAGCTCTACACATAATTCTTTATTTAAAAAAGGTTCCAACCTAGTTTTAGTTTTACCTAATGTAGGTATTCGTGTAAAAAAAACAATTACTTTATCTTTCATTTTATTTTTCCTTAACTTTATTAGTTTCTTTTGAATTATATATGTTTCTTATTAAAATAATAAATATGGATAATGCAAATAATATAAGAAGTCCAGTTACTAATAATTGTGTTCCACCTGTTAACATGCCTCCAACATATGAATAAACTATGGTGGCTGGCAATTGTCCTATACCAGTTGCTATAAAAAATGGTATAAAGGCTATAGAGGTAAGACCTGCTGCATAGCTTACAATATCGAAAGACATAAAAGGAAGAAGTCTTGCTATTAATATTGAGTGCTTTCCGTATTTTTCAAAGAAGCCATCTATACTTTCTAATCCTGCCTTACTAGTCAATTTCTCCACCATATCTCTACCTAAAATACGGGATATACAAAAGCATAATAAAGCGCCTAACATTGCACTTGACCAAGATAATATAGCTCCTTGCCACCATCCAAACAAATTTGCATTAGCAAATGTAATTAAAAATGCTGGTAACGGTGCCATTACTGATTGGAAAACCATTAAAGCTGCTGAAACTAGCATTGCATAGGTTCCATATTCATCAATAAAATCCCTAACCACTGTAAAATCTCCAGTTGCAAACATTGCAGATATATTATTAACTAATCCATTTATGCTAGAGTTGAAAAAATATAATAAAATAGATACTAAAATTATACCTATAAGAATTAGTTTTGACTTATGCTTTAGTAATTTATTTTTCATAGTTCACCTCAACTTAAAAAGTATTTTTTCTTGTTAAATGGCTATTCACTTAAATTATTTCAAATGAATAGCCATTTATATCAATTACTATAAAAATATATTAATTTACTCTAAAAGCCCTTTATAATCGTCTCCGGCTTCTTCCCAAGCTTTCATACCGCCTTCTACTGTATAAATTTGATCTTTTGATATTCCCATCTCTATCATTAAATCTGTTGCTTTCTGTGCATATGATTTACCAGAATAACAAACTAAGGCATATTTATCTTCTGCGTTTCCAACTTCACTTCCTGTTGCCTCTTTAAGTGTTGTTTTTAAATTTGCTATTCCTGTTGCATCATCTCCACCTTTATTAGCAGCGTCTTGATCTGCTGTAAAAGCACCAACTATATGACTTGTCTTATAATCTTCTACTTTTCTTACATCTAGAATAATGTAATCATCTGATCCTGATTCTATGGATGCTTTTAAATCTTCTACTCCCATGTATTGCATTGGATTTGCTGCTGTGTCTTGTGCTTGTCCACATGCTACTAATAATAATGATAATATTAATAGAATAGGAATTAATTTTAGTGCTTTGTTTTTCATTATATTCATCCCCCACAAAGTATTTTCTTGCCATATACATTTTACAATAAAGCAGATCTGATAACAAATAGATATTATTGATATGATTTTATTATAGTATTGATTTTTTTAATAATGATAGATCTATATTTTTGAACTCTCTACTTTATTTTTACTTTGTAATCTATATTATATTTTATAGTTACAACTAAACTTTATTATTGAAAACTTCTGCTCTTTCTGATGCTCCTATTATTTTATTCAAAATACCCTTTTGTTTAATAATATAAGAAGCTCCTATTAGTACAAATAGTATTGCTATTGCATTTAGAAACTCCATTAAATTTGATTTTCCCACTTGATTTCCTATATTTATATAGACCATAACTCCTGGTATTATACCTAAAGCAGTTGCACCTATATACTCCACATATGAAATTTTTGTAAGTCCAGCTCCATAGCTAATAATATCGAAGGGAACTAACGGAATTAACCTTAGTACTAATACAGAAATAAATCCTCTCTTTTCAACTGCATTAATAACTTTAATCTTATTGTGTTTTAAAAACTTCTCTAATATACTTTGACCTAAAAATCTCGAAACAAAAAATGCAAGAGTTGCTGCAAAAACTGCTCCTATTATAGTATAAAGTGTTCCGTAAAAAAATCCAAAAATCATTCCTCCTGATATAGCTAAAACAGAATCAGGAAATAAAGTTAATGCTGATAGTGTAAACATAATTGTATATACTAAGGGAGCTAATTTCCCATATGATAACACATAGCTTTTCATATCTTCTACAGTAGCATTTTCAAAGATTCCTCTGCTATTTAGAAAGTAAACTATTATAATTATAGCCATCATAAATATTATTTTAAAACTACTTTTAAATTTAGGTTTAATCATATATACCTCCTGTAATAAGTGTCTATAACTATTATAGGACGATACATGTATTAAAAACAAATTCATATACTCTATGGAACAAACCCTATATATTGATTTTTTCTATAGTTAATTTTAAAATCAATTCATTACAAATTGAGGCTTAATCAAATTATAATATTCTATTTAATTTTATTTAACTCCTTTTTACTTTTATAACGATTAACCCAACTATTAATAGGAGTTTTGCTTACTCCAGGCATGACGGATTTAGAATTCCAAGGACCCTTAAACATTAAATCTAATATATGAATACTCTTTTTTCCACCTCTAACCATAGATTCTCTACAAGCGCCACAATAAGTAACAACGTAATCTGATTCTACTTCATTTGCACTTTCTTTCATTATTTGTTTTGTGAGCTCTGGATTAGCAGGCCCTACCATACCCCCTTGTCCACAGCACCTAATTATTTTCTCTGATTGGTAGTCTTCTCGAATCTTATAACCTAGATCTTTTATAATACTTCGAGCTCCCTTTTGAATATCTCCGCTATGCCTTGTGGCACAGGAATCATGTATTCCAAATACTAAATCACTATTTGTTCCAATGTTATATTTTTCTCCTGGTATACCGATTTCAGGGATAACAGTCCAAAGAGATCTAATTTTAATGTTTGGACTCTCCTTAGCAATTGTAGTGTAACAAGATTGACAAGCTGTTATTACTTCTGTTACTCCAAGTCTTTTAAATTCTTCTTCTAACCCTCGATATCTTTCTTTAAAAGCATCTTCTTGTCCCATTGCCCTAGTCGGCTTACCACAGCACTTAAAAACAACACCTGTACCTGGAAGCTTTTCTTGTAAATATCTAAAAGTTTTACTAACAAGTTCCGGGCTATAGGATGATAAACTGCACCCTGGCAGGAAAACTCTTACAGTTTTTTTATTTTTATCTAGCGCTGTAGTTGTAAATACCTTGGAAAAGCTTAAGGATTGATGGCTCTCAACAGATCTATGTCCTTTTATTGGAGATTTTCCCTTATTTGCTTTTACTAGTTCTACTCTAATACCTTTAAATAATTCTTCAAGCTCTAAGCCCTTAGGACAAACCTCTTCACATACACCACATTGATTGCAAGAATAAGGAACAAGTGGATCTATCATCTGTTTATCATTTAAACTGTTAAATAGATTCTTAGGGTCTGTACAAAAGCTATCTAACATTTTGCACTCTCTTACGCATTTACCGCATCCTACACAGTCCTTTTTAAAGTCTTCTATTTTTTTTACAAGTTCTTCTGAGAAAGTTCCATTTTTCATATTAATCGCCTATTTCTCCATTTTTCAAAGATTATTTAATTCTTTCACTTTATCAGACTTTTAGAATAGTATCAATATATTTAGATTCATTATTTATTTTTTTAATTCTAATGATCGTAAACAATAAAAAAATTATGCTACCTAGTTGTAGAAATAGTAGCACAAATTTCTTGTTCGACTTGTTTTTTTTGATTTGAATCTTTTCGTTTCAAATAATCATAGTCTCCAGAAGATGAACCCTTTAGCATTTTAAGCACACTATTAACTGAAATTCGGCGCTTCTTGGATGAATTTGTTATTTCTTTGTAGATTTCTTCAGTTAATCTTTGTTCAGTATGCCTATGGCCTTTTTTCGTATTTTAAGTGCAGCCTCTTTGATTGATTTACCAGATGAGTAATAATAATTAACTGCATCTTGTTTAAATTCGGCGCTGTATTGTTTCTTTGTTCCTATAAATAATCTCTCCTTGTCTGATAAATTTATTATATCAGATTCAAGGACATATCATGTTTACGTTCTACGTTTTTTATTCTATCACCATACTTTAATCTTCCGGTGGCAAAAAGGTGGCAAGCGGTGGCAGAAAATTTTACATTTAAAGCTTATTATCTAGAGCAGGAGGAATAGTTTTCTCCTGCTTTTTTCTTTAAATACGCAATAGTTTAAGGAATTATTATTCAAGGTTATTTAATAATAGATGTAATTTTTACATTCTGTAATGGGATTATTTTAGATTCATTTTTTATTTTCAGGTTATTACGTAACAATTCAACACTTGACTTTAATTCTATCAATTGATTTTTCTCTAGAT
>JAEWHG010000147.1 GCA_023387935.1 Bacillota bacterium | reverse complement strand
GGAGGAATGACAATGACTAGTGGGATTGGAAAGGAATTTATGGAAAAAACAAAGTATAAATATTTAGAGGAATCAGATCAAAACAAAGGATTACCTCAGCCAGATTTGGAATTAAAGTATGATCCTGATGCTGTATTAATAGATCTGCCAGTTGTGGAAAATATAAAAGTTAAAAGCTTAGATTTAAAAGTAGCAATAGAAAGCAGGAAAAGCTTAAGAAAATATGCAGATAAAAAATTAAGCATAGAAGAACTTTCATATCTTTTATGGTGTACTCAGGGTGTAAAGCAGATTACTTCAAGACCGGCCACTATAAGGACAGTTCCATCAGCAGGCGCAAGACATGCTTTTGAAACTTATTTATTAATAAATAAGGTAGAAGGTATAAAGTCAGGTTTATATAGATATATAGCTAGTTCGCATAAACTTATGGAAGTGAATCTAGACTCTAATATAGCTAAAAAAATAAGTGACAGTTGTTTGAGACAAGATTTTATCAATAACAGTGCTGTAACCTTTATTTGGAGTGCAGATTTATATAGAATGAAGTGGAGATATGGAGAAAGAGGATACAGATATTTGCATTTAGACGCAGGTCATGTATGTCAGAATCTTTACTTATCATCTCAAACTATGAATAGTGGAGTTTGTGCTATAGCAGCTTTTGACGATGATGAAATTAACAGTCTGCTTAATTTAGATGGTGAAAATCAATTTGTTGTATATGTTGCTACTGTTGGTAAAATCATCACAGAAATATAATCTATAGAAAAGTCCCTTTAGGTATTATATAATTTCTCGTTTCGAATAATTTGGTAGCAAAGAATAAGTAGATGGGGGTGATTGCTATTGAAAAAAAGATGAAATTTAATTCTTATTTTTTGTTTATCTTAGCTCATGCAATTTTATCCCTTAGCATTTATTTTGTTGAAGGATATAAATATGTGATATCTTTATCCCTGCCAGCAAGCAGCGGAGTATTAACTGAAGAAATTAAGCCTATTTGGAATAAGATGATGCTTATGAATAATATAAATCAACAACTTAGCTCAATAGCAAGTATTACAGCATTTGTTTGCTTACTTTATTTTATGTACACTCTAGGAACGAAAAACAATTCCAGTATAACGAAGTGCTTACTCGTAACTACTATTTACTTAATATTGATGATTATAATAGCGATTATAGCTCATAGTACAAAGTTTATTCTTTATGGGAATTCACTTGTATTGTTTAGTGCGAGCATTGGGGACATTATTCTAATTATTATAATAGGAAGTATCAGGCAGGTTTTTATGAAGCTAAAAGAAAGGAATGGGCAAATGAGTAAAATATGAAAAAAGGTATAAGTACTATATTTTTTACTTTTCTTAAAAAGCGAAGAGATATAAAATGAATTTCAATGTTGTGATAGTAATCACAGATTAAAAGGTTTGAAAATGATATTCTGTAAGTCGACAATTTGAATGATAGATACATAGATATAGATAAGAATCATTGATTTATGTTAATATCAGAATATAGTAGAGGGGAAGTTGAATATGAGAATTGCAATTTTAGTTAATGAAACAACAATGGATCGTTGTAGTGGAAAAGGTTGCTTTAGTGCCTTTAATTTGAAAACTGAATCTTTTGGAGGTTACGATTCTGATGCAGAGCTAGTTGCATTTACTCATGCAGGAGGAGATTTAGAAAAAAAAATACAGAAGTTGATTAAAAATGGAGTGGAAGTTGTACATCTTTCGTCCTGCCTTAGAGCAAAGTATCCAGACTACGAGGGTTTGGCTCAAAAGCTTGCTCAACATTTCAAGGTTGTAGGTTATACCCATGGATCAGAAAAAGGAAAAGATAGAGATACCATTTATTTGGATAAAAATCCTATTATAAGTAATGATGATTCCATATAGAATCATTGAGGTTGATATAAGTTATAAATAAGAAGATTAATTGATTTTTATTGGGAATACCATAAGGTTCCGGGGCATTCGTATGCGATCTTTGATTGCATTAACGGGTTAGGTTCTTATTGTATTTCCGATTTTATTTTATTAGTAATTTAAAACTAAAATATGATGTCTAACTTTTTATTTTAAAATTTTTATTAAAATATTTTAATACGATAGGTAAGCAATATGAATAATTAATAAGAAATTAACTTCCGTTTTCTGTATTTGCAATGTATAAAGTACTTTACAAAGAAAAAAAGATATGGTAATATTTGAATTATAAAATGTAGTAAATAAGAAATATTTTCTAGTTTGAATAGAGGAACTATAAAAACAGAATAGTAATGACAGGAGAATGGGAGTGTCAACAATAAATAACAAGATCTTAATTGCATGTTGTTTAATTGTTGTTTTTTTTTCCCCTTTTTAGTTCGATAAAAAGGAAAAAGTGAAAGAATGGATAGGTACTAGCTGCTGAAAACTGGCTATTAAAAAATAAAAATGCTACTTAAATGATTAATGTGTTATACTAAATCTGTAAGAATCCATAATCGGATTCCGAGGGTTTACATCAGGCTTTATAAAGTCTGACTAAAAACATTTTTAAATTGACACTATCAATAATCTGATTATATTAAAAATTGGGTTATATATGTTAGTGGATATTTAGAATATATTATGAAGAGGGGGAAATTTAATGAAAAAGATTTTGTCAGTTGTACTAGCACTAACTCTTACTTTATCATTAGCTGCATGTGGTAGTAAACCTACTAATGATGCAAGCGGTAATAATGTAGAAAAGAGAGTTATTAAAGTTAGTACAAAATTTGTTGATGATGAGCAAACTGCTATATCATTGAAAAAAGTAGTAGAAGCAATAAATGAAAGAAGTAATGGTTCGTTAGAATTACAATTATTTACAAATGGTGTTCTGCCAATAGGTAAAGATGGTATGGAACAAGTAGTTCAAGGATCTGATTGGATCTTAGTAGATGGTATAAACTTCTTAGGTGATTATGTGCCAGATTACAATGCTGTAACTGGACCGTTTTTATACCAAACATTTGATGAATATCTTGCTATGACAGAAACAGACTTAGTTCAAAATCTACATAAGCAAGCAGAAGAGCAAGGTATAAAAGTACTTTCTGTAGACTGGTTGTTTGGTTTTAGAAGTATGATGACTAATAAACCAATCAAAACTCCAGATGATATGAAGGGATTAAACATTAGGGTCCCTACTAGTCAATTATACACATATACTATAGAAGCTATGGGTGGAAACCCTGTTGCAATGCCTTATCCAGATACATATGCTGCAATTCAACAAGGTGTAATAAATGGGGTAGAAGGTTCAATAATGACTTATTACGGAACTAAACAATACGAAAATGTTAAAGAATACTCTTTAACAAACCACTTATTAGGAGTTTCTGCTGTTACAATTTCAACTAAAGTTTGGGATAGTTTAACTGAAGAACAAAGAACTATTATCGTAGAAGAGTTTGAAAAAGGTGAAGCAGATAACTTAGCTGAAACTATTAGACTAGAAAAAGAGTATGAAGATTTACTAAAAGCAGAAGGTGTAAATTTCCACGAAGTAGATGCTGATGCATTCCTTAAGGCGGCAGCTCCAGTATATACAAAGTTTGATAAGTGGACACCAGGTATCTACGAAAACTTAGTAAAAGAATTGGAAGCTATAAAAGCAAACTTAAAGTAATTTATTATTTGCTATATACCAAACAAAAAAGTTGGAAGGAGTAAATCTCCTTCCAATTTTAAAGTAAATTATAGTAATGTTGAAATCAAAAATTCCTCCGCAGAATTAGAAGGAATAAAATAAAAGGTTTTTAAGGAAGATCATTATATTCAATCCTCGACGATTGTCGAGAGGCTATTAATCGCATAGGAGGTAGACATGGAAAATTTTTCAAAGAAATTCAAAGAAGATTTTGAACTTTATTTGGGAAGCGTTTTTTTAACTATAACTACACTTATAGTAATTATGAACGTATTTACTAGATATTTTTTAAAGTTTACATTCACCTGGGCAGAAGAAGTTGCTGTAGGTGCATTTGTATGGACTATATTCTTAGGTTTTGCTAGTGCATATAAAAAGAAAGATCTAATAGGAGTAGAAGTATTAGTGGTACTATTACCTGAAAAAGGAAGGAATATAGTGGAATTTTTAACTTCTATAATTCTAACTATTTTATCTGCCCTTATGTTTTATTTTAGTTATATCTATGTAGCAGGATCTACAAAGATAACAGCAGCTTTAGAAGTATCTTATAAGTATATATATGCATCTATAGTACTTTCTTTTGCATTAATTACTATATATTCAATTTATTTTATGATACAAAGTTTCAAAAAAATATTTTTTAATAAAAGTATAAAAAATTAGGCGGTGAAATAACAAATGCAATCTATTCTACCAATTATAGTGTTATTTATTTTATTTTTTCTAAACATACCAATAGCATACGCATTAATAGGTTCTTCCTTATTTTACTTTATATTTATTAATACTACGATGCCTATGCAAATGATCATTCAACAATTTGTAACTTCAGTGGAATCTTTCCCATATTTAGCAGTACCATTCTTTATTATGGTAGGTTCTGTAATGAACTACTCAGGAATAAGTGAGGCATTAATGGACTTTGCTAATGTTTTAGTAGGACATACGAAGGGTGGACTTGCTCAAGTTAACGTATTACTTAGTGCATTAATGGGCGGTATTTCAGGTTCTGCAAATGCAGATGCAGCTATGCAATCTAAAATATTAGTTCCTGAAATGGTAAAAAAAGGATTCTCAAAGCCGTTCTCAGCAGCAATAACTGCAGCATCATCAGCAATAAGTCCTGTTATTCCTCCGGGAACAAATCTTATATTGTATGCAATAATTGCAAATGTTTCAGTAGGAGATATGTTCTTAGCAGCATATATGCCAGGTATATTAATGGCTATAGCTTTAATGATCGCTGTTCATATTATTTCAGTGAAAAGAGATTATCAACCAAGTAGAGATAAAATGTCATCTATTTCAGAAATTTTTAATCAATTCATAAAATCTATTTGGGCACTACTTATTCCTTTTGGAATAATTATGGGAATGAGAATGGGTATGTTCACTCCTACAGAAGCAGGGGGAATTGCAGTATTATTTTGTACCATAGTAGGAATTTTTGTATATAAGCAATTAAAATTAAAACATTTACCATTAATATTAATGGACACAGTAAAGAGTACTGGTGCAGTAATGATTATAATTGCAAGCGCTAAAGTATTTGGCTACTATCTTACACTAGAAAGAATACCACAAATGATAACTGAAACACTTATGAACATGACAGATAGTCCGTTTGTATTATTGATAGTAATAAACCTACTATTATTATTTATAGGAATGTTTATTGAAGGTGGAGCGGCATTAGTAATTTTAGCACCACTATTAGTGCCAGCAGTTAAAGTATTTGGTGTAGACCCTATACATTTCGGAATGATATTTATAGTAAATATCATGATTGGAGGATTAACTCCACCATTTGGTTCTATGATGTTTACAGTGTGTTCCATAGTAGGAGTTACTTTAGAAGAATTTATAAAAGATGTTTGGCCTTTCATTGTAGCCTTATTAGTAGTATTATTACTCGTTACTTATTCTCAAGGTATTGCATTATTTACTTTAAACTTATTTAGCTAAGTTAAAAAAGTAGAGGGAGGAAAACTTTGGAGAGCTTAAAAGAAAAAGATATATTCTTATTAGATATGGATGGAACGATCTATCTTGGAGATGAACTAATTGATGGAGCAAAGGAATTTCTTGCGGAAATAAAAAATAAGGGGAAAAGATATATTTTCCTTACAAATAATTCATCAAAAAGTAAAGAAATATATGTAGAGAAGTTAAATAATCTAGGGATAAAAGCTTCAGAAGACGAAGTATTTACTTCGGGTGAGGCTACAACTATGTACCTAAAGAAACAAAAAGAAGGTGCTAAAGTTTATTTGCTAGGAACTAAGGCCTTAGAAGATGAGTTTATAAGAGAAGGCTTTATTTTGGAAAAAGAAAGACATAAAGACATAGATTATGTAGTATTAGGATTCGATACAACATTAACTTATGAAAAATTATGGGGTGCATGTGAATATATATCTGAAGGTGTAGAATATATAGCAACTCACCCAGACTTTAACTGTCCTTTAGCTAATGAAAAATTCATGCCAGATGCAGGTGCGATGGCTGCATTTATAGAGGCTTCTACTGGAAAAACGCCAAAAGTAATAGGTAAACCAAATAAAGAGATTGTAGAAAGCATTGTTTTAAAATATGGTTTAAGTAAAGATGGTATGGTGATGGTAGGAGATAGACTATATACAGATATTAAAACTGGAGCAAATGCAGGAATAGGTTCTGTATTAGTTTATTCTGGTGAAACAAAAGAAGAAGATTATAAAATGAGCGAAACTAGGGCGGATTACGTATTTAATTCTGTAAAAGATATGATAGATTTATTATAATTTTAAATTAGATATAATCTAGAATAATATTACATACTTATTGTGTTCATGATATACTATATATCATAAATATTAAATACTTCAACAAATAGGCACTGTGTCACATAAAAAATTAAGGAATGATAGTATGAAAGGAATAATAATTGATAGAGTTGAATTAAATCCGGTTATTGCAGCTGTTCAGAATGAAGAAGACTTAGAAATTGCAATCAATTCCCAAGTAACTACTATATTCTTACTTTGTGCTGATATATTTAATGCTAAATCATTAGTTGATAAAATTAAAACTGCTGGTAAAAGTGCTTTAATACATATTGATTTTCTAGAAGGAATAGGAAAAGATGCTAAAGCTATTGATTATATCATCGAAGTTATCAGGCCGGATGGTGTGATTAGTACAAAAAGTAGTCATATAAAGATTGCTAAGGAAAAAGGGATGTTTACAATACAAAGATTCTTCTTGATTGATAACAAGTCCTACGAAATGACTAAACAAAGTGTGAAATCTAGACAACCAGATATGATTGAAATTATGCCGGGAGTTATGCCAGGGGTAATAAATCGTATGATTAAAGAACTGTCCATACCTGTTATAGCAGGAGGGCTAATAGATAGCAAGCAGGATATAATGGAAATTTTGAAGGCGGGAGCCATAGGTGCATCCACTAGCAAAAAAAAATTATGGGAACTATAATTATAAAGTATTTTTTGCAAATTAAAACCATATATGGTATAATATAAGGTGAATTAATCTAAAAGAATATTTATGGCTGAGAATAGGAGAGCCGTGGAACGAAATCTATTTTGTATAGGTTTTGGTTTTCGCGGCTCTTTTTATATTTACTTTAAGATTTTAGTGTGTGGACTATAAGGTTTTATAAAGGAGGAATATATAATGTATGATATCACAGTCATTGGAGCGGGCATAGCTGGGGCTTTTATTGCCAGGGAGCTTTCGAAATATCAGTTAAGAGTGTTACTAGTGGATAAGGAAAATGATGTATCTAATGGAACTACAAAAGCAAATAGTGCTATAGTTCATGCAGGATATGATGCTACAGAAGGAACATTAAAAGCCAAATTAAATGTAAGAGGAAATGAGCTTTATGAAAATATATGCAAGGAGTTAGATGTTCCTTTTAAGAGGATAGGATCTTTAGTTTTAGCTTTTAATGACAAAGAAATGGAAACAGTGCAAGAACTATATGAAAGAGGAATAAGAAACGGTGTTCCTAAAATGGAAATATTAGATAAGGAAAGTGTACTTAAACTTGAAAAGAATTTAAGTGATGATATAGTAGGTGCCTTACATGCAAAAACAGCTGGAATAGTTGGACCATGGGAGTTAGCTATTGCACTGGCAGAAAATGCAGTAGAAAATGGGGTAGAATTACTGCTAAATAGCACAGTAACTGATATACAAAAAAATGCAGATAGCTACAGTATTACAGCTGGAAATAAAAAAATAGAAAGCAAAATGATTATAAATTGCGCTGGACTTCATTCTGACGATATTAATAATATGGTAAATAGCCCAAGTTTCGAGATGCTACCTAATCGTGGCGAATATAACTTATTCGATAAGTCCGTAGGAAATTTGGTGAATAGCGTAGTTTTTAAATGTCCTTCGGAAGCTGGTAAAGGAGTACTGATTACGCCTACAGTTCATGGCAACTTACTTTTAGGGCCAACATCGGAGTATATAGATAGTAAAACTAACTTTGAGACAACACTTGAAGGACTAAATTATATAAATGAGCATGCTCACCATACATTAAAGCAAATAAGTTTCCAGGGTGTTATCACTTCATTTACAGGACTTAGAGCAAAGACCAAAACCCAAGATTTTATTGTTGAAGAATCAAAAGAATCTTTAGGATTTTTTAATGTAGCAGGAATTGATTCTCCAGGTCTTACCGCAGCTCCTGCTATTGCAGAGTATGTTACAGAATTAGTAAAGACAAGAATAGGGGACACCCAATTAAATAAAGATTTTAATCCATATAGAAGACCGAGTATTCACTTTATAGAGTTATCTAATGATGAGAAGGCTAAACTTATAGAAAAGGATCCTAGATTTGGCAGAGTTATTTGTAGATGTGAAAACATTACAGAAGGTGAAATTGTGGACGTGATTAACAGAAAAGCAGGAGCAACAACATTAGATGGAGTAAAAAGAAGAGCTAGACCAGGTTCTGGAAGGTGTCAAGGCGGATTCTGTGCTCCGAGAGTAATGGAAATCTTAGCGAGAGAGCAAGCCATAGACATTACAGAAGTTGTAAAAGACCGGCTAGGTTCTTATATATTAACAGGAGAAACCAAGTAATATAAATTTGTATAAAGGCAGGAGGGAGTATTTTGTTACACTATGATATTGTAGTAATAGGTGGAGGCCCAGCAGGACTTGCGGCGGCTATAGAAGCACGAAAAAACGGAGTAAAAAATATATTAGTAATAGAAAGAGATAGAGAGTTAGGTGGAATACTACAACAATGTATTCACAATGGATTCGGCCTTCAAATTTTTAAAGAGGAACTTACAGGTCCAGAGTATGCTGAAAGGTTTATTAAAGAGCTTGTTACTATGGACATTGAATATAAATTAGATACAATGGTTCTTGAAGTTTTGGATAATAAAGTGATTACAGCTGTAAATCCAACGGATGGAATGCTTCATATTGAGGCAAAGGCTATCATACTTGCAATGGGTTGTAGGGAAAGAACTAGAGGAGCTATTAGAATACCTGGAACTAGACCAGCTGGCGTTTTAACCGCTGGAACAGCTCAAAGATTTGTTAATATGGAAGGACATATGGTTGGTAAAAAAGTAGTTATTCTTGGTTCTGGAGATATCGGACTAATCATGGCAAGACGTATGACTCTTGAAGGGGCTGAGGTATTAGCAGTTACAGAGCTAATGCCATACTCAGGGGGATTAACAAGAAATATAGTTCAGTGTTTAGAGGATTTTAACATACCACTTTATTTAAGTCATACAGTAATAAATATTGAAGGACATGACAGAGTAGAAGCTGTAACTGTTGCTCAGGTTGATGAAAGGTTAAAACCAATAAAGGGAACAGAAAAAAGATTAGAGTGTGATACGCTGCTATTATCTGTAGGGCTGATTCCTGAAAACGAACTTTCAAAATCAGCAGGTATAGAGCTTGACAATGTAACTGCAGGTCCGATTGTAAATGAATCTATGGAAACATCGGTTGAAGGAATTTTTGCATGTGGCAATGTTGTTCATGTTCATGACTTAGTAGATTGGGTTACAAAGGAAAGTAAAAGAGCAGGTAAAAATGCTGCAAAATATGTTAAAGGCGAAGTAGAAAGTAATTCTAAAGCAATAAAACTTAAGGGGATTAATGGGGTGCGATATATTGTTCCTCACCAAGTAAGATTAGATAATATAGAAGAAACAGTTGAGTTAATGATGCGTGTAGATAATATCTATAAGAATGTAAAACTTGTTGTTAAAAGTAATGAAGAAGTGATAAAAGAGGTAAAACGAAAGCACGTTGCCCCTGGAGAAATGGAAAACATTAATTTAGATTTCAGTAAGATTAATATGGGTGATAGTGAAGAAATTACGATAGAAATTGTTAGAGAGGAGGAATAGTCATGGAAGTTAAAGATATGGTTTGTATTGTTTGTCCTTTGGGATGTAAGTTAAAGGTTATGAAAAATGATGAAAGTCAAGCTGGATACACTGTTGAAGGAAACAAATGTTTCAGAGGCATGAACTACGGAATTACAGAAATGACAAATCCTACAAGAGTAGTGACAACGACTGTCATTATATCAGGTACTTCTATAAGAAGACTTCCTGTTAAAACAGCTGGATCAATTCCGAAACATTTGATACAGCAAGCAATGGAAGTAATTAATAAGGTAGAGGTTAAGGCACCAATCCAAGCAGGTCAGGTTATTATTAAGAATATTCTAGGTACAGAAGTAGATGTAATAGCATCTAGAAGTATGTATAAAAATTTAGAAGAAGATTACTTAAAGGACTATTTGGCTTAATAATTGATTTTTTAGGTATTACAATATAAAGGAGGTAGAGGTTATTGATAAGTGATTGGGAAGTTGCTTTAAGATTAATTTTATCAGCCATAGCAGGAGGGGTTGTTGGTTTAGAAAGAGAAGCTAACAATAGTTCTGCTGGACTTAGAACCCATATATTAGTTACTTTAGGCTCTACCCTTATTATGTTAATATCTATGTATGGTTTTCAAGGATTCGGTGTAAATAATAGTGGTGGAGACCCTGCCAGATTAGCATCCCAAGTAGTTAGTGGAATCGGATTTTTAGGAGCTGGAACCATTATGAGAACAGGAAGTAATATTAGAGGATTAACTACTGCTGCAAGTATTTGGGTTTGTGGAGGTGTAGGGTTAGCTATAGGGAATGGATATTATTTAGGCGGACTTACAACTACTATAATAGTTTTGTTTACCTTAGGAAGTTTGGGTAGTATAGAAAATAAAGTATTTAAAAGTCAATATAAATTATTAAGTGTCCAGTGCAAAGAAAGAGCTGGGTTAATAGGTGATATCGGACATATATTAGGCAGATATAATATTATTATTAAAGATATTAAGGTTGATAGTGAATACGATAGTGAATATGCTCTTGAAGAAGATGAAGGTTATATAATAGAAATTAGATTTATGGTTAAGTTGCCACTTAGACCTATAAATGAAAGTTTTCTTGATGAAGTTTTAAATATACAGGGAGTAGAGAATGCAATATGGGATGGAGATTTACAAAAAGCTTATCTATACTAAATTCTAGATAATTTTCTCAAGAGGTAATGATATTCTTAAATAAATAATGCAAATCTATGGTAGTGGAATAACTAAATAAAGGTATACATAGATAATGAACTGCATTCTTCAAATATATAAATAAAACTTTCTAAACAGCTTGAGTTCGATATTCCATCAGACTCGAGCTGTTTAGTCTTTTTATAAAGAGTTAGATTAGCAAATCGTGTAAGGAATTAAAAGGGGGAATTATGAAATAACTATAGAAGAAATTGTAATAGATGATACTGTTAAATAAGAGTTAAATAGATAAGGTAATGAAAAAGTGGGTAATTAATTTGATGTGAGAGATTGTAGCGGAGACTAGGGTGGATTATGCTACAGTAAATAGAGTATAATAGTTTTATATATTTGTATAACGGATAAAAGGTGGTAGACAAAATGTTTAATACTTTAAGTTATATTGGTGAAAAACTTAATAATTCAAATATCGTATGGGGAGTTGGTGCTTCCATATTGCTAAATAAATTTGGACTTATTAATAAACCTAATGATATTGATATTTTTGTAGATATAAAAGATATTAATAAAGCAGATGAAATTCTTAAAGAAATTGGTGAAAAGAAAACTTATGAGAAGACTGCTATCTACTCAACAAAATACTTTTATGAATATAGAATAAATAAAATTGATGTTGATGTAATGGCGGGATTCGCGATAAATCATAATTGCGGGGTATTTGAGTATATATTTGATAAAAAATCGATTTCAGATATTAAAAAATATAATGGAGTGAATATTCCGTTCACTTCTTTAGAAGATTGGTATATAATTTATCAATTGATTCCTAATAGAGAACAAAAAGTAAAAATGATAGAAGACTATTTGCTATCCAATGGAATTAAAGAACCTTATTTATTAGAGAGAGCATTAGATGGGAATTTACCAACAGAAGTTAGGAAAAAAATTCAGAAGATGTTAGATTGATGATTCTATTAGATTTTTCATAATATAAAGTTTATGATTGTTTAATATTATATTTTAATATGTATTTGATGAATTATGTGTGATAAGTGAGAGGAGGAGGGATTAATACGATACATTTTATAATTTTTTCTTCTCCTAAAGATTGATAACTATAGAGGTAGTGACCTTTAATAGATTATTAGAAGGATTTATGAAATGCTTATGGAATATATATATAATATTTTTAAAATGAAAGGAGAATATCATGGGAATGTTTTATTTTATCCAATTCATCTTCCCTTTGTTTTTTATTGTGGTATTTGGTCTGATATTATTTAATATTTTTAAGGGAGCCAAAGAATGGAGCAACAATAATAAGCAGCCGATTTTAAGTGTGGCTGCTAAAATTGTAGCAAAACGCAATCATACTTCAAGAAGTACAAGTAATCATGATGGTCACCATCATCACCATACTTCCACTAGCTATTATATTACCTTTGAAGTTGAAAGTGGGGATAGAATGGAGTTTCATGTTTCATCTAAAGAGTACGGTCTTTTAGCAGAAGGAGATATTGGCAAATTAACTTTTCAAGGGACAAGGTATCATAAGTTTGAAAGGAAAATAGATAATTAAGGCTGAACATTTACATATGTTCAGCTTGTTTTAAATCCTTAATAGAAATATAATTATGAATAGATAATATTTACAACATTTATAAACTTTGAAAGAGGTGTGCATAATATGAGTCGTGTTGCTACGAAAATAAAAGAGGCAAGAATTAAGGCAAAATTGACAGAAAAGGAATTAGCAAAGAAATGTGGTTTAACAGCAAGTTACATTATTCAGATAGAGTCTGGTAAAAAAGTGGTTAATGAAAAATTAGCTGAAAATATTTTAAAAGCACTAGGAGAAAAACTGGAGTTTATGAACCTAGAGGATACTGCTGAAGAGAGGGACAAGGAAGCTAAGGAAAAAGAACTTAAGGAGAAAAAAGCTCAAACCATTAAGAAAGAAGAATTTTATAATGTAGAGCCTACAGAGCAATGGTCCGATGCTTTGGCTAATATCATTAAAAAATTTCCGATATACGATATTAACAGCAATAAGATAATGGGATATAAGGAATTGCCTGTTATAGGGAAAAAAATAGAGGGCTATAATTGGGATAAAATACTTTTTGTTCAAGTATCAGATCATGATATGGAAGAATTCCGTATCAAGAAAAACGATGTTATTATGATTCAAATTACAAATGAAATACAAAATAATTCTCTTTATTTATGTGAAATGGATAATAAAAGAATAGTTAGACAGTTACGAAAAGAATCGAATAATAGGGTGATTATTTCTACAGGATTAAAAAATTCTAATCCTATTACTACAGAGCTAAATAAAATTAAATTACTTGGAAAATGTGTAAAAGTAGAGTTTGATTTAGATAAAAAATAATGTAGATATTTATAAAATCGGCGGCTTTGGTATTATATTAAGGTCGTCTATTTTATTGCTTTGCATTATAGCAATTGCATTTTTATTGACAAATAAAAATGAATATGATATATAACAATTATGGATTAGCACTCAACTACAAAGAGTGCTAATAAAATTGTGAAAGGGGAGATTCATTTGGAAACAAAACAATTTAAGGCAGAG
>JAEWHG010000165.1 GCA_023387935.1 Bacillota bacterium | reverse complement strand
ACTATATTTGAAAACAATCCCCGAAAATAGACTTTATTATCTATTTTTCGGGGATTGTTTGTTAAACATATTTTACGATTTTTTGCTTCTCATTCACTGAGAGTTATAGACATGCTCTGCAAATATAATCAAACTAAGTTTTGCTTTATAATTATTTTTCCTTTAGTTTAATCAATAGTTCTCCTGCTTTAACCTGCTGCATTTCTTCTGCTAGTATTTTTTCTACTATGCCGTTTGCAGTGGCAACAATATTTGTTTCCATTTTCATCGCTTCGATTAAAATTATACTTTGATTTTCTTCTACTTCTTCTCCTTCTTTAACTAAAACTTTAACTACAGATCCAGGAATATTTGCACCAATCTCCAATTTATTGTTCGGGTCCGCCATTTGTACAATTGCCTTTTGTGTAGTTGTACCACTTGCCTTATCAAGTATTTTTATTTCTCTACGGTTTCCATTTACTTCAAATACTACAGTTCTATTCCCTTCACTATCTAATTTTCCAATTTCCTGTAGTTTAACAATTAAGACCTTACCTTCTGCTATTTCTACCTCACAGGTTTCGCCTTCATATAAGCCTTGGAAAAATACGTCACTTCCCATTCTGCTTAAATCTCCATATTCAATAATGTAGTCCAAATATTCTTCGTATACTTTTGGATACAGCGCGTAGCTTAGTACATGCTTTCTATTTGGCTCCATATTGTATTTTTCCTTTAAATGCTTTTCAATAGCATCAAAATCTTCCGGTTCTAATAATTCACCTGGTCTACCTTGAATAGGCTCTTCTCCCTTAAGAACTAGCTTTTGTAATTTTTCTGGAAAACCGCCCTGAGGTTGCCCCATCATACCCTTAAAGTAGGATACAGCTGAATCTGGGAAAGTCATATCCTTAGCCTTTTCGTAAATATTTTCAGGGTTTAAATCATTTTGCACCATGAAAATACCTAAATCTCCAACCATTTTGGATGATGGTGTTACCTTAACAATATCCCCCAGCATCCCATTAACAATTTTATACATTTCTTTTACTTCATCAAATCTGTGACCTAATCCAAAGCTTTCTACTTGTGGCTTTAGGTTTGAATATTGTCCACCAGGAATTTCATATTTATAAATTTCTGCTGTTGCAGATTTTAAATCTGATTCAAATTGCTCGTATGCTGGCCTTACAGCACTCCAGTAATGAGAAATTTTCTCTAAATCATCCACATTCATCTTAGTATCTCTAGTAGTATTTTCAAGTGCTGCAACCACTGAGTTTAGAGATGGCTGACTTGTAAGACCTGACATACTACTAAAAGCTGTATCTACAATATCTACGCCAGCCTCTGCGGCCATTAAAAGTGTAGCCACACCATTTCCACTGGTATCATGTGTATGAAGATGAATTGGTATAGAAATTTCTTGTTTTAATGCTCTAATAAGTTTATCTGCAGCATAAGGTTTTAATAGTGCAGACATATCCTTTATACCTAATATATGTGCACCAGTTTTCTCAATTTCCTTAGCCATATTTACATAGTACTTAAGAGAGTATTTATCTCTGCTAGTATCTAAAATATCACCAGTATAACAGATGCATCCTTCTGCAACCTTACCAGTTTTAAGAACTTCATCAATAGCGACTTCCATACCCCTTAGCCAGTTTAATGAGTCAAAAATTCTAAATACATCTATGCCTGATTCAGCCGATTCTTTAATAAACTCTCTAATAACATTGTCCGGATAATTTTTATATCCTACACCGTTACTACCTCGCAGGAGCATTTGAAATAGAACATTCGGCATTTTTTTGCGTAGCTCTTCTAAACGAGCCCAAGGAGATTCCTTTAAAAATCTATAAGCTACATCGAATGTTGCTCCTCCCCACATTTCTACAGAGAATAAATCCCCTGCCAAAATAGAAGTGGCTTTAGCTATTTTCAGCATATCCTTTGTTCTTACTCTTGTTGCCATAAGAGATTGGTGCGCATCTCTCATAGTCGTATCCGTTAATAATAATTTTTCTTGATTTTTAATCCATTGAACTAATCCTTCTGGACCTTCTTGATCTAATATTTGCTTTGTTCCCATTTGTGCCTCAGGTCTAACTACATTTGGAACAATTGGCACATCTAGTTCTTTTTTAATCCCCTTCGTTTCATTTACTACCTTTTCACCTATATATTTCAATACCTTTAATTCTTTATTGCTGCTAGGCTTAATATTGAAAAGTTCTGGATTATTAGCTATAAAGTCAGTATCACAATTTCCTGATTTAAAGGTTTCATGGTTTAAAACATTGATTAAGAATCCAATATTCGTCTTTATTCCACTAATTTTTGATTCCTTTAAAGAACGGATAGATTTTCTAATTGCATCCTCAAATGTTCTAGATGATGATGTTACCTTAACTAATAAACTATCATAATATGGGCTTATTTCAGATCCTGTAAATCCATTTCCTCCATCTAATCTTATACCAAATCCAGAACCAGTGCGGTATACATCGATTCTTCCTGTATCAGGCGCAAATTGATTCGCAGGATCTTCACAGGTTACTCTACATTGAATAGAATACCCCCTAGGTTTTATATCTTCTTGAGATCCAATTCCTACTTCTGGAGTATTTAAAGCATATCCCTCTGCAATTAAAATTTGACTTTGTACAATATCAATTCCAGTTACCATTTCTGTAACTGTATGTTCTACCTGAATTCTAGGATTCATTTCAATAAAATAGTGATTACCATGAGCATCCAATAGAAACTCAACGGTTCCAGCACTTTTATAATTTACGGCTTTTGCTATTTTTAAGGCATCTGCACATATTTCTTCTCTCTTTTCCTCAGATAAAGTTATGGCCGGAGTGAATTCAATTACTTTTTGGTGTCTTCTTTGTATAGAACAATCTCGCTCATAAAGATGAACAATATTACCATACTCATCTCCAAGAACCTGTACCTCAATATGTTTAGGTTTTTCCAAGTATTTTTCAATAAAAACATCATCATTTCCAAATGCCTTTTTAGCTTCATTTTGTGCACTATGGAATGCTTCTATAAGCTTGTCCTCTGAATTAACAATTCTCATACCCCTACCGCCACCACCAGCAGCAGCCTTTAGCATAACGGGATAACCACAGAAGTTAGCAAACTCTTTAGCTTCTGCTTCAGAAGTGATCGGTTTTTCTACACCAGGAATCGTAGGCACATTTGCCTCTTTTGCTACTAATTTTGACTGAATTTTATCTCCCAGCTTTTCAATCATTTCATGAGAAGGCCCAATAAATACAATGCCTGCCTCCTCACATTTTTTAGCAAATTCCTGATTTTCTGCTAAAAAACCATATCCTGGATGTATGGCATCTACGCCTTTTTTCAATGCTAAACTAATTATTTCTTCAATATTTAAGTAAGCTTCCACAGGTCCTTTATTTTTTCCTATTAAATAGGATTCATCCGCCTTTGTTCTAAAAAGTGAAAGTTGATCCTCACTAGAATAAATAGCAACTGTTCTGATACCTAATTCGTGGCAGGCTCTAAAAATTCTAATGGCAATTTCCCCTCGATTCGCTACTAAAATCCTCTTGAATTTTCTTATAGCCATGCTTTCCAACTCCATTCTATTTTCTTAATTTAAATATTTAAAAAATATTATACTACAGAATATTTATAAATGCATTAGGATATTTATAATTTCGTTGGTAAATTCTGTGGTGGATAATTTCCCCCCTATATCAATGGTGCATTTATCCTTATCTTTAAGTACTATTTCTAATGCTTTCTCAATTTTAGAGGCAGCTTCAATTTCTCCTATATATTTTAATAGCATAGCTCCAGAAAGTATGGATGCAGTAGGATTTGCAATGTTTTTACCTGCAATATCTGGCGCAGATCCATGAACTGGCTCAAATATGGCACATTCTTCTCCTATATTACCACTCGGTGCAATGCCGAGTCCCCCTATTAGTCCAGCGCCTAAATCCGATAAAATATCTCCATATAGATTTGGTGCTACAATAACAGAATAATTATTTGGATTCATAACCATTTTCATTGCCATAGCATCTACAATTACATCCTCAAATTGAATATCTGTATATTTTTCAGACACTTCAGTTCCTGCCTTTAAGAATAATCCATCAGAAAACTTCATAATATTTGCTTTGTGTACAAGAGTTACTTTATTTCTTTTTTCCCGTCTTGCAAGATCAAAGGCAAAATTACATATTTTTAGACTAGCTTTCTTACTTATTATTTTAATACTCTCTGCAACGTCATCCGTAACCATGTATTCTATCCCTTTATACAGATCTTCCGTATTTTCTCTTACAATAACGAAATCTATATCCTTATGTATAGAATCTATTCCATCAAAGGATTTAACAGGTCTTACATTAGCAAATAGCTTAAAATGCTGTCTCAGAGCAACATTGACACTTCTAAAGCCTACTCCAACCTGAGTAGTTAAAGGTCCCTTTAACGCAAGTTTATTCTTCTCAATACTCTTTAGCGTTTCATCTGGCAATGGATTTCCATATTTTTCGTATGCTAAAAGCCCTGCCTCTTGTCTATCCCAAGTAATTTTAACACCTACTGCATCTATTATCTTAATTGTTGCATCAGTAATATCTTTCCCTATTCCGTCTCCAGGAATTAAAGTGACGATACGTTCCACGATATGTTCCTCCAATCTAGTCAGCATTTAAGCTCATCATATTTAAAAGTCCACCATTCTTTAATATATCAGCATGTCTCTTAGTTATATCTAGGTTCATAACATATTCTAAATTCTTTGTTTTGTTTAAAACCATTACGACATTAGAATCTATACTGGAAATCAGATTTTTAATCTCTAATTCATCGAAAACATCTATAGTTGAATAGTCATCACTATTTTTGAAGGTCAATGGCAGGATTCCATTATTAATGAGATTGTTTTTATGAATTCTTGCAAATGATTTAGCCATAACTGCTTTTACCCCTAAATATACAGGTGCTAAGGCTGCATGTTCACGACTGGACCCTTGTCCATAATTTAAACCACCAACAATTATTCCGCCACCCAGTTTTTTAGCATTTGCTGCAAAATCCTTGTCAACCTGATTAAAACAATATTCGGCTAAATAAGGAATATTTGACCGATATGGTAGTAACTGCGCATTAGATGGCATAATATGATCTGTTGTTATTCCATCTCCTACCTTTATAAGAATCTTTCCTGTAATAGTGTCCTCCAATGGGTTATTCTTAGGAAACGGCTTAATATTAGGACCGCGAACTATAGTACAGTCTTTCCCATCTTCAGCTGGCTTTACAATTAAGTTATCATTAATTAAAAATTCATCTGGAAGCTTTATATCAAGGTCTATATTGTTATCAAAATCATCTACAGATGCAATATAACCCTTTATAGCAGATAATGCAGCGATTTCCGGACTTCCTAAATAAACATCAGCACTTTCTGTTCCGCAACGACCTTTAAAATTCCTATTAAATGTTCTTAAAGAAACTCCATTCGTACTAGGTGCTTGCCCCATTCCTATACAAGGTCCACAGCCACTTTCTAAAATTCTTCCTCCAGCAGCTATAATCTTAGCTAAGGCTCCATTTTTAGATAGCATCGTTAATACCTGTCTTGAACCAGGAGATACAACTAAAGAAACATCTTCGTGTATCGTTTTTCCATCTAGTATATTTGCTACTTTTATTAAATCTATAAAGGATGAATTCGTACAACTACCTATAGCGACCTGTGTTAGCTTCTTACCCCTTACTTCTTTTGCAGGAACTACCGCATCCGGCGAATGAGGACAAGCAATCATTGGCTCCAGTGTATCTAAATCAATATCTATAATCTCATCATACACTGCATCTTTATCTGCTGATAATGGTATAAAATCCTTTTCTCTATTTTGCGCCTTTAAAAACGCCAGAGTGTTTTCATCCGATGGGAAAATTGAAGTGGTAGCTCCAAGCTCTGCTCCCATATTAGTTATCGTACTTCTTTCAGGAACAGAAAGGCATTTTACACCTTCACCTGCATATTCAAATACTCTATTTACCCCACCAGATACTGTGCATTTTCTAAGAACCTCTAATATAATATCCTTTGCACTTGTGTAATAACTAAGCTTTCCAATTAAATTTACCTTAACAACCTTAGGAGTCTTTATAAAATACGCTCCCCCTGCCATAGCCACAGCCACATCTAATCCTCCTGCACCTATTGCAATCATACCGAGACCTCCACAGGTTGGTGTATGACTATCGGACCCAAGCAAAGTATCTCCAGGCACTCCAAATCTTTCCAAATGCACCTGATGGCATATACCGTTTCCTGGTTTAGAAAAATAAATCCCATGCTTTTTAGCTATTGTTTGAATATATAAATGATCATCTGCATTCTCAGGACCTGATTGAAGCATATTATGGTCAATATAAGCTACTGAAAGCTTAGTTTTCACCTTGTCTATATTCATAGCTTCAAGTTGTAGGTATGCCATGGTACCTGTTGAATCTTGAGTTAGTGTTTGATCTATTTTTATTCCTATTTCATTTCCACTGCCGTACTCTCCACTAACCAAATGATTTCTTAAAATTTTTTCTGTTAATGTTA
>JAEWHG010000139.1 GCA_023387935.1 Bacillota bacterium | reverse complement strand
GTAGATCAAATTACCTACGTAATAAGTGCCAGCGAGAGCCATAATAAGGCAAATGTAAATCGCAGTGTTACTGAATCTATGGAACAATATGAAACGTTAATTAGGGAATATAAAGGTAATATCGATTTTCGTCTCGGTTTAGCAACTACTTTTGGGTGCCCATTTGGTGATGAGGTTAAGATTGATCGTATAAGAGAGATGTGTAAGTGGGCTTTTGATCTTGGAACTGTAGAAATTCTTATGGCAGATACTGTTGGACTTGGAAACCCAAAGAAAGTAGCAGAAGTTATGAGTACTCTCGTAAGTGAGTTTGATCCAAATCACTTCGTTATGCATTTGCATGATACAAGGGGACTTGCTCTTGCTAATACTCTGACTGCTATGCAGTATGGTATCACTAAATTCGAATCTGCTACAGGAGGCCTTGGAGGGTGCCCATTTGCTCCAGGTGCTTCAGGCAATGCAGCAACTGAGGATTTATATTATATGTTGAGCGAAATGGGTATTGAAACAAATATAGACATCGAAAAGGTGTACGAAGCAATTCAGTTGATTAAAACTAAAGTGAAATCTGATGTTGTCAGTCATCTTGCACCTCTTTATAAGGGAGATACTTGCAAGGGAATATAAAGTAGCTATGATATTAAAGTATTAAATGAAAAGCCAGTATGTCATTTTAATAAAAAGGACATATTGGCTTTTTATTTAATAACTGTTTATATATACACAATGTAGATATTCTGCTATTTAAAGTAATAAAGGATATGAGAAATAATTGTGGAGCTCTAGAATTATAGAATAGTGAGTGTCATAAATATTAAATAAAGATAAGAATTTACTCTCTATTTGTGACAAAGGTCAATTACTATGGTGATATATATCACAGTGAACCTATAAGGATGATGGTAGTATATACGTATAGAAACGCAAATAAATGAATTTTAAATAAATCAGAACTGAAAAGGAGATGTGAATTATGTCAGTTTCAATGTTTTGTCATCAATGTCAAGAGGCGGCAAAGGGAACAGGGTGTACTGTAAGAGGTGTTTGTGGAAAGACAAGTGACGTGGCCAACTTACAAGACGTATTAATTTATGTATTAAAAGGAATTTCATTCTACAATTTAGAAGCTAAAAAAGCAGGACTTAACACAAATAAAGTAGATAAATTTATCGTTGATGGTTTATTTGCTACAATTACAAATGCAAACTTTGATAAAGCTGTATTTGTAGAAAGAATTAAAAAGGCTATTGCATTTAGAGAAGAAACAAAAAAATCTGTAATTGAAGCTGGTGTCAATGTAGACCATATTACACATGATGCAGCGCACTGGAGCGCAGATACTGTAGAAGAGTTTGAAGCTAAAGCTCCAGAAACAGGATACTTAGCAATTGAAAATGAAGATGTTAGATCTTTAAGAAGTTTAATTGTATTTGGTGTTAAAGGGTTAGCAGCTTATGTTGAGCATGCATACAACTTAAAATATGAAGACGATGAAATATATACATTTATGCAAGAGGCTCTTGTAGCAACATTAAACGATGGATTAACAGCAGACGATCTAGTTGCACTTACACTTAAAACTGGAGAAATTGGTGTTAAAGCTATGGCATTACTAGACACAGCGAATACTTCATCTTACGGTAACCCAGAAATTACAGAAGTAAATATCGGTACAAGAAATAACCCATCTATCTTAATCAGTGGACATGACTTAAGAGATATGGAGCAATTATTAGAGCAAACAGAAGGAACTGGAGTAGATGTATATACGCATTCAGAAATGCTTCCTGCAAACTACTACCCAGCATTCAAAAAATACACACACTTTGTAGGTAACTACGGAAATGCATGGTGGAAACAAGATAAAGAATTTGAATCATTCAACGGACCAGTTGTAATGACAACAAACTGTTTAGTTCCTCCAAAAGACGTTTATAAAGACAGAGTTTATACAACTGGTGCAGTTGGATTTGAAGGACTAAAAAGAGTTAAAGAAAATGCAGATGGAACAAAAGACTTTAGCGAAGTAATTGAGCATGCGAAACAATGTGCTGCTCCAATACAAATTGAATCAGGGTCAATCGTAGGTGGATTTGCTCACGAGCAAGTATTTGCCCTTGCAGATAAAGTTGTAGATGCAGTTAAATCTGGTGCCATTAAAAGATTCTTTGTTATGGCTGGTTGTGACGGTAGAATGAAGAGCAGAGATTATTACACAGAATTTGCTGATAAACTACCTAAGGATACAGTAATCCTAACAGCAGGTTGTGCAAAATATAAATACAACAAGCTTGATTTAGGCGATATTGGCGGTATTCCAAGAGTTTTAGATGCAGGACAATGTAATGACTCTTATTCATTAGCATTAATTGCATTAAAATTAAAAGAAGTATTTGAACTAAATGATATTAATGAATTACCAATTTCCTATAATATTGCATGGTATGAGCAAAAAGCTGTAATCGTTTTACTTGCGCTATTACACCTAGGTGTTAAAAACATCCACTTAGGACCAACACTTCCTGCATTCCTATCACCGAATGTTGTTAATGTATTAGTAGAAAACTTTGGCATAGGTGGTATTACAAATGTAGAAGATGATATAGCAATGTTTATGGGCGCTACAGCAGAAGCTTAAGATATAAAATGTATTAAATAAAAATGATGCTACCATTAAAGGCAGCATCATTTTTATTTTAAGCACTTGAAATTCTAAGCAAAACTTAGAACTCTTACTTTATTTTGCATTAGGAATGAATAAAGATTGACCGAATTCAGCTTTGCCAAATTCTGCAATTAGATTTTGTCCTTTATCTGATAGCATCCAATCTACGAAAGCCTGTGCACCATCACCATTAATTTGATCATTTTTTTCCGGGTTAACAGCAATTACACCGTATTGGTTAAATAATTGAGTGTCACCTTCTACAACTACTTTAAGATCAAGATCATTCATCATAGACAAATAAGTAGCTCTATCAGTTAAAGTATATCCTTGGAGTTCATTAGCCATTTGAATAACAGCGCCCATGCCTTGACCTGCTTCTACGTACCAATCTCCAGAAGGCTCAATATTAGCAGCTTTCCAAAGGTCTAATTCCTTCTTATGAGTACCGGAGTCATCTCCTCTAGATATAAAGCTTTTTCCAGATTCATTAAGTATAGAGAAGGATTTAACTATATCACTGCCAGCTTCTTCTGTTAAGTTTAAAGTATCTTCTTTAGGTCCTAATACAATAAAATCGTTATACATTACATCAAATCTCTCAACACCGTGTCCGCCAGCAATAAATGCTTCTTCTGAAGCTTTAGCATGGACTAATAATACATCTGCATCTCCATCTTCACCCATTTTAAGAGCTTGACCAGTTCCTACGGCAACAACTTTTACATCATATCCAGTATCTTTTGTGAATTCTGGTAATATATAGTCTAAAAGGCCACTGTTTTCTGTACTAGTTGTAGTAGAAAGAATTAACTCACTATTTTCTATTACTGGAGCAATGTTTTCTTCTACCGTTTGTTTGTTATTATCATCTGGGTTTGGTGCGTTTGTTGTGCTTGGACTCGAACAAGCTACCATGAAAATAGATAATAATAGAAAAGCGATTACTAGTAATTTTCTAAAGTTTTTTCTCATACATCCCATCTCCTTAAGTATGTTTTTATAACTACGGCGATATGCCATTTGTTATCTTGAAGTTTCATTGTGAAGGAGTTATAGTTGAAAAATAAAAAAACGCCTTTAAAAAAGGCGTAGATATAGCAAGACTATGAGTAGCTAACTCGCTGCATATACTCCTTTCCGCTCTGGGAGGCATTGAAGTTTCCTACAATACCCTAAAGGTTAATATACCATTACATTAATAAGCTAGCATGTTTTAGGTTATATTGACTCGGAGATATTTGATTATATAGAATAGTTCCTATAATCAGTATACTTTTACTACCAACTATTGTCAATAAAAGATAAAGTCTTTATTCTAAAGGAATCTTTTTTACTTCGATTATATGTGGCATAGGCCAATAATTACTAGATTTGAGCTGTTTTTTCTCTGTTGTGCCATCTTCATATTCAACAATTACATATGATTCTACTTTTGCTCCGTCCATTCCCTCCATGATAATTCTTTTTTCATCTTCTTTAAGAGCAGGATTTATTTGGTATTTTATAGGCGCTACTCGTTTCTCTAAAATACTGTGACGCCATTTTACTTTCGGTGCTTCTTTTTTGCCATAAAAACCTATATAGACTCTATTTTCTATAGGCATTGCCCAGATAAGAACTGGAGCATCTGTGGTGTTTTTAAATTTAAGGTCTTTAAATCCATAGGCTACAGTTGAATCCTGTCCATAGGGCAAATAGTGAACTGGCATACTATGATTATATCTTTCTACAATTTCTAAATTACTAAGGACTGCCAAATTATATAAAGTAGAGGCCACTTTACATGCTCCTCCGCCTATGGACGGTGTTACTACGCCACCTATATAAGCAGAACCTTCTTTATATCCTTTATCTTCTGTATAGGGTCCAATCGCACTATTTTGTGAAAACACTTCCCCTGGCTGTATAGCTGTACCACTTACAGACTTTGTAGCTAAATGGACATTATGCTGTTCTCCTTCAGATGTGAAGTTTATAACTACGCAAAATGCAGATATTAATACTTTTGTATCATGCTTATTTTGTGCTGCTTTAAAATCAGCATCATTTTCCCAAGGAACTTTGGATATGGAACTAGATTTTTGGGGGATATCGAATGGAGAATTAGAGATAAATTTATTTGGCTGAGATATACTAATTTGTGCTCCGAGTTTCTCCGCATTTTGTTCTGTTTCATTTTTTGTATTTTTAAGCATAAGTGATGTTGAATAAATTAATAGGGCTAATGTTATTGATAATAGTATAAGATTCTTTGGTTTCAATATATCACCTCAGTTTTTATTGTGTAATAAAATATAACGACATTATATTTTTAGATTTATTACTTTAAAATATGCACTTTTTCTTTATATGGCGAAATTACTCTCATACAAAATTAATCTTATAATACTAGATAATTTCGCGATATATTAATATCTAATGCTTTCGTCTTATTTATTAAATAACATTTTTATTATATAATTTAGCAATAGGTACCAATAAATATTATTTTTACGTATTATTTATGAATAAGGTTTTTAACCAAATATAAAACAGTGAAAAAGGAGATATACATATGAAGAGTAAAATAGTTAAACAAGCTTTTTCAGGTATTTTAATTTCCACCTTAGTAATGTCATCATCAATTCCTGCACTTGCAATGAGTAAAGAATATTCTAATGAAATAAAATTAAATCGTGGAATAGAAAAAAAGATAAAAATACTAGAAGAAAAAAGAGAACGATTATTAAGAAAAAAAGCAGAAATAGTTGATCGTTATACAGATAAAGAATTAGAATCGTTAAATAAGAATATAGCAAATATGAAAAACAACATAAAAGACAGCAAAATGTTGCCGTTTGATAGTATTGTTTCTAATAGAAAAAACTTAAAGTTTGATACACCACCTGTAATAAAAGGAAATAGAACTTTAGTTCCTTTAAGAGCTATATCAGAAGGATTTAAAGCAGATGTACAGTGGAATGAAGAAACTCGTGAAGTTACGATTACCAAAAATGATACAAAGATCGTAATAAAAATTGATAGCAATATTATTTTTGTGAATGGAGAAGAAATAAAAATAGATTCAAAAGCTGAAGTAATGTCTGGAAGAACCTATGTGCCATTAAGATTTATTGCTGAGACATTAGGAATAAAGGTAAAATGGGATGAAGAAACCCAAACAATAGAACTGAATGAAGAGCTGGAGACTTTAAAAAATGAGTATGAAGAAGAACTAAAAGAATTAAAGGAAGAATATGCTGAAGAAAAAGAAGAATTGGAAGAAAAAATTAAAAAAATTGAATCTGAAATGGAAAAAGAATCAGGTGAAGATTTAGAAGAATTGCAAGAAAAATTGGAAGAATTACAAGAAGAGTTAGAAGAGTTAAATGATGACTATAAAAAGGAATTAAAAGAATTAAAGGAAGAGTATGAAGAGGAAATAGAAGAATTGCAAGAAGAAATGGAAGAGATTGAGTCTGAGTTAAAAGAAGATTTAGAAAGCTTGAATGATAAGTACAAAGAAAAACAAGATGAGCTAGATAAAGAATATTTCGAAGAAAAAAAGGAGTTAGAAGAAAAAATTAAAAAAATTGAAGCTGAAATGGAAAAAGAATCGCGTGAAGACTGGGAAGATTTAAAAGAGGATTTAGAAGATTTAAAAGAAGACTTGGAAGAATTAAATAGTGAATATAAAGAAGACTTAAAAGAACTAAAAAAAGAATATAATGAAGAATTAAGAGAATTAGAAGAAGATAAAGATAACGACGATGACGATGACAATGATGATGATAATAATGATGATAATGATGATAATGATGATAATGATGATGAAGACGATGAAGATGAAGATGAGGACATGGATAAATAATAATAAGTATTTTTCAAAAAAACACCATATAGAGTTATATCTCTTATGTAATAATTTGGGATAAACTATAAATAATTTAGAGACGCCCCTTATTTTATTATTTATTAAGTATAAAAAATTGTGGCCTTCAAATACTAATTAAGAAGTTTGATATAAAACTTTTTTAAATTTAAAAGGAGGCTACCATAATGAAATTGAATAAAAGTATAGGATGTACAGTAAATGAATGTAAATACCATGCACAAAAAGAATCTTACTGTAGTTTAGATCAAATCAATGTAGTAAAACATTCAAACAAAGCAACGAATCAAGAAGCAACAGACTGTGGAAGTTTCGAAATGAAATAAGAAGTTAAACCCCAG
>JAEWHG010000117.1 GCA_023387935.1 Bacillota bacterium | reverse complement strand
TATCATCTACCGTTTTTTCTTGACACTCAATGTTTTCTCTTAACCACTGTACTGATTTACCTACAGCGATACCTAGATTTCTCTCTCTTAATGTTTCAATAATAATAGGTTTAATATTAAGATGTTTTGCAACTATTTCTGCGGTATGTTTAGCACGTAATAAATCTGAAGAATACATTATGTATTCTTTGTCTTTTAATTCCTCTAACAATTTCTTACCTATTTTGTCTGCCTGCTTTTTTCCTAAATCAGATAAATCCCAGTTTGTCCATGAACCAACCATACCATTCGTGTGATGAATGGACTGAGTATGTTGAATAGCTATTATGTTTTTAATAGTATTCTCCTCCTTACTATATATTTTCCCCTAATTCTTTTTTTAATCTAACTTGACTTGCTTAATAAAAAATTATACCATATTTTCTATGGACTGCATCATATATTCAGGCTCATGCGGATCCTATTACGGATTTACATGAAGATATGGCAGCTGAACAAAAAGCTAGATCCACCTACGAGCATTTGTTGAAGCTAACTGATGATCCAGGGATGAAAGATGCTCTAAGGTTTTTATGGGAAAGAGAAGTTGTACATTATCAAAGATTTGGGGAAGCATTAAGGATTGTAGAGGAGTATATGCAGTGTAAGAAGTTTTTCTAATTTTAATATAATAGACTATTAATAGAGCACCTAAGGATTATCTCATAGAGATAGCCCTTGGGTGTTTTATTAATACAGTACTATCAATGATTTGCAAAACAAACATTTTCATAATCTTTTTGATTATTAACTTATACTATGTATGTGGAGGCGGACGTGTTTTTTTCAGTTTTTAAATAGAAGAAACAGAACTAGGGTAGAGCTTAGGCTTTATCTTTTTTTATTTTGAACAGATGTATCACTATATATAGTTGACTTCATAATATATATTACAACCAAAGATGAAGTCACTTATATATTGCACCTTACTCATTTTCAAGAGGGTAGAGCTTAGGCTTTACTCTTTTTTTTATTTTCAACATGAAATATATAACAATTTTATATGAAGTTTCATAATATATATTACAACTAAGTATAGTTCTAAAAGACAAACTAAGTTGAGTATTTAGTAGTACCTAAAATAAAGAAAGGGTAGGTGTGATATATGTCTGAAATTGCTAAAAAAGGTGGAGGTTTTGATGGTATTTTTGGGGGAAAAAGTAGCTTGCTTTTCTTCTTCTTGCTCTTAGTTATAATTTTCTGTAACTGTTGTAATTTTAAGGAGTCAGGAGATAGCTTATTATTCTTCTTCTTATTACTTGTTGTACTATTTTGTGGATGTGGACGTAACGGATTCTTCAGCTAAAAAGATAGATTAAAAGAATAAAGGTAAGGCTCAGGTGAAGTGCACACCAATTGTTAGACAAAAAATCTAACTTTTGGAGTGTACTTTTTTATGTTGAAATATACTTACGAGTAGCGTTTAGAAGCTGTATTAGCAGCAACCGAAAAATATATTCGTATGAAGGTGCAAGCAAATTTTTAGGTTGTAGTGCAACACCAGTACGACGCTGTGTAAAGAGATATGAAAAGTTTGGATTTAAACAGGTTTCAGGTACTAACACAATTCGGATTGGAGAAGTTTTTTCTTCAGTGTATATTTCCGAAAAACCAATAAAAAATGGACAAACATACCTATAATATTCCATTAATTATTTCATGTGAGAAGGAATTGCTGCTGAAAAGAAGAATAATATGATTGTGGATATTTTACCCAAATTAAGAAATAAGTACACAATTTAAATACATGATTTTTCGTATAAAAATTTTTAATATAAAGGGTTAGGAGAATGGGATTCAGAAGAAAATTTAGATAATCCTAAGTGGAGGAAAGCGTATGGGAAAACAAATTTTTAGAATTATATATATTTTATTAATATGCTGTATTTTGGTAGGGTGCTCGCAAAAAAAGATGTCTTTAGGTACATTGATAGAAGCCACAGATTTTACAAATATCCAGATCATGGATGGAAATACAGGAAATGTTATAATCCTTAATATAGAGCAAAAGGATGAATTGTGTGAAAAGTTAAAAGATATTGAAGTTATAAGAGATAGGTCCTCAAAAAATCACACAGGATGGAGTTATGCAATAACATTTTTATATGGATCTAAGGAAGTAGATGAGTTTTTAATTATTGGCGGTAATAAGATTAGCTATAATAACTATTTTTATATAGATTTAAATTCTAGTATTGATAGGGAATATCTAAAAGCTCTATTTGAGTAACAGTTTTGTAATGAGTGTAAATTATATATTATTTGGAATGTTTAATAAAAAGAGATGCTATAAAAGATGGTAAGAAGTTTAAATTTTATGATGTAAGCAATTAACTATTTAGGTTTAGAATTTGGTAATTAAGGCATCTACTAGTATAGTGTCCTTAAAAAGTTAGAATTGGAGGAGCAAAATATGGATGATGTTATTTGGGAAATTTTAAATAAGAATCAAATGATAGTAAATCTTTATATTTATTAGAGCTAATAGAAAATAAATATACTGATAAAACCTTTTCCTATAAAAAATGTTTTGTACATGGAGATACTAATGAGTTTAATTTTTTATGTGCAAAAAGTG
>JAEWHG010000115.1 GCA_023387935.1 Bacillota bacterium | reverse complement strand
ACTTTCAAGATAATCAACTGTTTCTTTTTTGCTATGACTATTACTATAATTAGTAACACCTTGATTTAACGTAAGATATACCCATTCCATATCTGAAGAAAACAAATAAACAATATATATTCCTTCTTGCATAGTTGCATTTATTTTTTTATCTAAGACCGCTATCCAAGGTGTCTTTGTCCATCCTCCTGCTCCAATAGTTCCTCTTGCGCTATATCTATCTTTATCAATAATTGAAAGCTCTTCAACATATTGCGGTATTTCATTTCTTAATAATTTTCCTAACTTATGATTAGTAAATTCCTCTCCTACCCTAGCAGCTAAATATTTATCCATAATATCTGAAATATAGTTACTTAAGTTGCTCACATTATCACCTTCAACATAGGTTTTATAGTATAACTGAAGTTTTTCTTTTAAACTACTTATAAGTTCTTTTTTGTCATAAGACTTAAGTTCCTTCCATAAATCTGTTGTAAAATAAATATGATCTTGGTTGTCAATTTTCTTTTTATTAATAAACCCTTTATCTCTAATAACCTTAAAAGGATTTGAATTCATAACTCTTGTAACAGTATCTACTGTTAAATTATTAATTTCCCTTTGTATATCACTATCATCTAACTCCACTTTCAAGTTATTATTATTTCTTTCAATGTAGAATTGTTGAATGCTTCTATAAAGCTTATCTTGGTCTACTTTACCTTCGCTATCTACTAATTCCAACATATATATTAATAGAACTGCTTTATATGAACGTTGATATCCATTTAAATTATTAGAAGGTCCTACATATTCTAAAAAGCTTTTTAGATTTATCACTATATCCCATCCCTGCTTGTTATGTCATATGTTTTTTCGCTTAACATAGTAATTCAATATATTTCCATGTTATCCTTCTAATTTAATAGTATTTATTAATTAAAACAACAATAAAAGGTGTTATAAATGATAAAAAACTTTGCATCAGTTACTTCTAGTGTTGCATCAAAGAAATAATTACAGATTCACATTAGAAAAAATTTAATAATGAAAAAAGAACCTTCTTGTGGTTTAATGGCTTTGTCCAAAAACCAAATACAAGGAGGTTCTTTTTTACATGAAGTTTAAACTCTCTGTTTAACCAGTATTTGAATTTTCCCTACCATGAAAAATATTGGTAGCATTACAGTACCTCTGGATGGTCTAATAATTGAACTTCTATCTTTTATCTTGCTAAATAAAGACCCGTATTGCATCAATTTTTTAGTTATTATTCTTGTTCATATATAATATTTTCAATTTTTCTTGAAAAGTGATCTTCTTAGTTCTTCACGTTTTTTGCAAGTTGAACATAATTCATTATCTTTTTCAGTTAAAACAAATCTACTATTACACTTCTTGCACTTTATCCTTGGTTTTTCAATCTTTTTAATATATCCTTTAAAAGCATCAGAAAATAGCTTTGCCCTTTCAATTGCCTTTTGAGGACATTTTCTTATACACTGACCACAACTTCTACATTTACCAGAATTAAAACTAAGAGTGTAGGTATCTTGAGTTTCTTCTTTCTCCCAAGCTTTGTAAGGACAAATGACCTGGCAATAGTTACATCCGTTACATTTTGAATTTACTACATAATTAGAAAACAAATTGCTTTCTGGATTAATTTCAAATTTTTCTTCTTTCATTAATCCATTGATTAAATCTAAAAGTTTTTCCCTATGATTTAATGTATTATCCACACTATTACCCCACACACTACTAATCATCTCTGTTGCTTGATTTACGGAGCCTTCTTTAATAATATTAAAAAGATCTCTTCTGGTAATGGATGTTGGATTCATATCTGGCAATTTTTCCTCATTTAAAATTACTTCAGGCTCTGTATATGATTTTATATTTTTCAAAAAATCTAATGCTTTTTTAAGTGAAGTCTCAAAAGTTAAAGCCTTACTATTTATAGAGCAAGCAGTACAACTACTTAAGTTGAAAATTAGTTTTTTTTCTTTAAAATGAAGAATTAGTAATGCTAATAATTCTGGGTGTAATCCGTTCAAGCAAGGAACCATTACATTACCCTTTGATTTTCCGTAGTTACATCCAAATACTACTGTTTCATTATTTTTAATAGCTTTAGGTATGTTATTTTCTCCAAAATGTTTCATGGTAATTGAATGACTAGGGCAGGTTACCTTACATATGCCACAACCGATACAAAGTTCTTCTTTAATAACAAGAGCCTGATCTTTTTTTACAATGGCTGCAGTTGGACATGATTCTAAACAATTGTTACATGGATCATTATCATTTTTATAATGGAGGCAGCTTTTTTTTTCTATTTTAGGTACATTTTCTACTGCCACCTTTTCAATGAAATACTTTAATAACATTACAAACTACCTCCTTTTAACAATAGTGGTCACAAATTTAAACTGCTAAAAAACAAGTTAATAGATTGGTTTCACCCAATCTATTAACTTGTTTTTTTATTCCTCTATTAAAAATGATGGATTTGTGTCACCTAAATTTTTAAAGGGCTTAGCATTTTTGTATTCTTTTTCAAGTTTATCTATATCTCCAAAGTTTAAAGTTCTAGTTACACAGCCTGCTACACATGCTGGTTTTTCGCCTTTTTTTACAAGTTTATAACATCCGTCGCATTTTGCTGTTTTTCCTTTTGCTTCTATATATTGAATTGCTCCATATGGACAGGCATTTTCACAAGCTCTGCATCCTATGCACTTTTCTTCATTGTGTAAAACTAATCCTGTTTCTTCATCCTTAACTAAGGCACCTACTGGACATACTGGTACACAAGCAGGACTTTCGCAGTGATTACAAGACATAGAAATATAATAGAATTTTGGATTTGGATATTTTCCCTCTTCTATATATTCAACATGTCTAAGGTCTGTTCCCACTTCTAGACCATTAATATCCTTACAGGCTATTTGACATACTTTACAACCTATACAATTATTTTTATTGTAGTAAAATCCTTTTTGACCCATGATTTAATCCTCCCTTTATAAGACTTCTCTTGCTGGCCATTCATGGTCTTTTAATAGATCATAGTCTACTTTTTCAACCTTAACATTACATGAATTCCATCCCATATGACCTTGTCCTGTCGGGATTCCACCGTTTAGAATATTAGTATTACCACCAATATCTACTCCTAGCTTTTCATCCATTTCAATCCAAGCACCTTGTCCTAGAGTAATAACACCTGGTTTCATTCTTTCTGTAAATATTACAGGTCTAATTACGGCTCCGTGTCTACTTTCTATTTTTACAATATCTCCTTCTTTGATGCCTAATGCATTTCCATCCTCTGGATTCATTATTAGCTCGTGTGGAAACGCTTCTCTTAGCCAACCAACATTATCAAATACTGAGTGAGATCTTCTCTGATGATGAATAGTGAAAAGCTGTAGTGGATATTCACCCTTAACTTTATTTTCCCAATTAGAGTAAGTATCCTCATATCCTTCTGTAGGTCTAGTATATTTTGGTATTGGACTCACTTCTGTAAATCCAAAATCTCTTACTCTATTTGCAATTCTTTCACAGTATATTTCAAGCTTACCAGTATCTGTATCTAAAGCATTTTTCACTGGGTCATCTATAAAATCTTTTAAATGTATATAAGTGAAATTGTCTCCTGGAGTTCTCTTAACTTGGTATGCTCCATCTTTTTCAAATTGTTTATAAGGTATTCTTCCCTTTTGAGGCTTTCCTTCTACCCCTAAGGCATCAATGTCTTCTTTAGTGATTTCCACTAAATTTTCCCATGTCTTACCATCTTCTTTCATAACCTTAGCTCCAGCAGTCTCATTAAATATTTGTTGCTTTAATGAAATTGGTTCTATTTGCTCTGTTGGATCAATTCCTAATCTTTTAGCTATTTCACACGCTATCCACATATCATCTTTAGCTTCGTATAGTGGTTCTACTACTTGTCTTGCGTAGAATATAGCCTCTTGGTTTTGTTTATAATATCCGTATCTTTCCCATTGAGTAGTAATAGGAAGTACTATATCTGAATACTTAGCATTAGTATTTAGGTTATAATGATTAGATACAACAAATTCTACAGCTCTATGGGCTTCAATTCCTTTAGTTGCTCCACACAGCTGGTTAAGTCTTGATGCCCCACCATGATAAATCATTTCTATATTACAATCTTTAATATCATCTTTTCCTGCTACATATTTCTTAGTTAGTATTGCATCCCAAATCTGACTATTGTTAATTGTTACCTTTGATGGATTAGGAATACTTGGTAATCCATTAGATCCTATGGTAATTAACTCTGGTCCACCATTTCCTGCTACAAAGTGACAGCTAATTCCTGTCATCTTTCCTGGTGCTCCAAAGTTTCCTGTCATAAATCCTAAAGTCATGAAAGCTTGCGGCCAAGAATCATTATTATTTACTCTTGCTGGTGCCCATCCAGTTATTAAAGCTGCTTTTTCAGCAGTAGCATATTCACGAGCAAATTCTCTAATTACCTGTGGTTCAACACCACAAATTTCAGAAGCCCACTCAGGAGTCTTAGGAGTTTTATCGTATTTACCTAAAACATAATCTTTAAAGTTTTCTTCGTTTTCTTTGCCTTCGGGCATAGTTTCTTTGTCAAAGCCGACAGTATATTTCTTTAAGAAATTCCAGTCAATTAGTGGGTTGTCTTCTCTATCTTCATCTATTAGAGTATATGCAACTGCCAAGGCAAAGGCATGATCTGTTGCTGGTCTAATTGGTATCCATTGATCTGCCAAAACTCTAGCACTATCATTGTAAAAAGGATCTATAAAAATAAATTTAGCTCCAGCCTTTTTAGCTTGAATATAATTATACATTCCATTATTTCCACTACTCCAAGCTGGATTTGCTCCCCACATAACTATTAAGTCACTATTTCTCATGTCAAATCTATCATTGATTGGTCTAACAGTCCAACCATCACCTACACCCATATCTGGTCCTGTATGATACCAAGTTCCCCATGAAGTACTTCCCCATGCAGTAACAGTTCCTCCATAAAGATTAAGGGTTCTTTCAATTTCACTACCCCAAGAAAGTATTGAATCTTGACCATGAGTTTCTTTAATTCTTTTTATTTCTCCAGCTACTATATCTAATGCTTCATCCCAAGAGATTCTCTCCCATTCATCCATACCTCTTAGTTCTTTCTTTCCACCACCTGGTGCCCAGTTCTTTCTCTTCATAGGGTATTTAATTCTATCTGCTGAGAAAACTTGTTTTCTTTGAGATCTACCTCTTGCACAAGCTCTTTGTTGTGGAAAATCTGGAGTGTCTTCATTTATATCATCTGTTTTTTGCTTTAATACTACTCCATCAACTACATACGCCTTATTTAAACATCTACCGCCACAATTATGCCAACAAGCAGCTGTTATCCATTCTCCTTCTTTTTCTATTATTTCTGTAGCAGTTTCTTCACTAACTTCTTCTAATTCATTTTTACAGCCTAATAGGCCTACTCCTAAGGATGTAATAGCAGTAAGTTTTAAAAAAGTTCTTCTTTTAAATTTAGTTTCTAATGTATCTTTTAACAAATTTTTCATTCTTGCCCCTCCCAATATTATTTAAGTTTTCTTATGGTAGAGATATTCTCGTCTAGTGATTTACAGTCTTCTTTTATAAATTCCATTAAAATATCTGATATAAATATAAAATAATCAGTCTCTGCACATTCTTTTATTTTCTTTGCAAATTCAAAAACCCATTTATTTAAATGCTCCTCTAAAAAGCTTTTTTGGTCTATTAATATCTCTAAAATATTTTCTAATTCCTTATTTGCCTCTATTGACTCTATAACTTTAACAGACAATTTAGACATGAAGTCTAATTCTAAAGCTATATGATCATCCGCTTCATGAGGGTAATTGCTTCCAACAAAATTGTACTTTAGATATGACCTTCTAACTTGCAGAGTTTCTTCTTGAAATAGAAGCTTATCTTTATTTACATAAGAAGATTCCCAAGGTGGTGCTGGCAAACTATCTGGACCTATGAACATCCTAGTATAATCCCATCTTAATTTACTAATGACATTATCATTATCTAAATCCATATCTTCCAGAGATTTTTTAAATCCATCTAAGCCTGTCTTAATCTTCTCGTTATATCTAGAATAGGGAAAATCGCTAACATGATCTTCTTTTAATAGACCTTGTAAATAAGACTTTTCAGGCTCTACAAAAAATAAATTTTTTAAGAAAGTATACCCATATGCTCTATCGGCTATAGTGTATACTAAATCATTAAGCTTGTTCTCCACTTTCATCAGCTCCTTTGCTTAGACCTTCACAAACTTAAAAAGCAAGTTGAATTTTAGCAGTATGTTTTATTTAT
>JAEWHG010000060.1 GCA_023387935.1 Bacillota bacterium | reverse complement strand
AGGAAAGAGCTGAAAGACGGTTGGCTTCTAAGCAAAGTGATTTAGATAAAGTGAGAGCAGAGATAGCTCTTAGAAAAGCTATGAATAGATTAGAAGTAGCAAATGAAAAATAGGAAATAAAAAGATGACAACCGAAATATTCGGTTGTCATCTTTTTTACATTTTTTTATTGCACTATAATATCAAACATATCATCTTCTGTTTCAGTATGATCTTCAATAGCAACGTACATTTTTATGGGAAGAGCTACGATCATTTGATAGGACTCGCTAATCCAGCCCATCTCTTTATGAATGCTCAAAGGTACTATTTCATCTGGCAATCTGTGGAGCATTACTTTACCATCTTTCATTTCAAACTTTGCAATATATTCTTTTCCACCAATCTCGAATGGTATTTCTTTAAACTCCGATTCGGGACTATCAACTAAGTCGAAGCGATGGACTTCTTTATTATCAATATATACAACTACCTGTTTTTGCGCCCCTGCATTTGTTAGTAGTTTAGGTATGGCGAAAATGCTAGCTATACTAGCTGCTAAAAGTAAAACGATTAATATTTTATCTGCTTTAGTCATTATTTTAAACATTGTCCCACCTCCTAAAGGGGTTATAATTAGTCACATAGACTATTATAGCTTATTTTTATTACTTAGGAAAGTACAAACATTTTTACTATTGATGGACTATTAAAGAAGTTGAATGTTAAAAAAAGCACATCATGATCCCATATGATATTACTAGATGAATTTATATATTGTAAAACAATAGATAGAGGGTATAATATATAGGACGTAGTATTTGAAGCAAGAGGAGAGAGCTAAATGAAAGACAAAAGTGAATTAGAAAGAACCGTGGAATATGCATTCGGTGGCGCACCCCAAATAAAGCCTGATGAAAAACGTAAATGGCTGGGTGAGTTTAGAGAAAGAGTAATACTAGGATTAACTATAGAACAAGCTTATAAGCCTGAGGCAATGGATTATGTGGAAGATGCTTTAAAGGATAAAATGGCAGAAATTATAATAGTAAATCAAAAAATACCGATGGAAATAACATCCAAATATATGAAATTAGCTAAGGAAAAAGATAGGGAATGTAAAATTGTATTAAATGATAGTGAAACTGCAATGGGAATAGTAGTAGCTAGCAGTGAGGCAGTGGATAGAGAGAGTGTAGAGGTTGATCTAGAAAAAACTAATGAGCGTCACAATTCCCAAACTATTGAGTCTGAAAAAGAGAAAACTAGATCCATATGGAATAGATTGAGTGGAATTTTTAAAAAGTAATGTATAGACTATATCCATCCCGTCAATAATTAAAGACAGAGGGAAGGTTTTATTTGTAATATAGATGTTTTTTGTCCCCCTTTAACATCATACTACAATTTTAAAACCTTCCTTTTTATGACCTAACCCAATTTATGTGACTGAAAGGAGCAATAAATTGATGGTAGGTCAAACGCAATGAGCACCAAATTTGCACGACCAATAGGAGTGAACAAATTTGAGTTGCGAAACTGCGTAGTACATTGAGCAAAAGTAGTACTATATTTTTAAATGCGTACTAAATGGATGGGAGGAATACATTATGAAAAAGAATTCTTTTTTTGCACTTATTTTAATTTTAGCTACAGGCCTATTGTATAATTCATGGGCTCAGCCTATTGAAGACATAACGGTAGATCTTATGAAGGATGAGGAATTATTATTAGAAGCTATAGAAGTCGGTGGATTTCAGGTGGAGGAAGTGAATATAAACAAATCTACCCTTATTTCAAATAAATTTTTTACAATTGAAGAGCTAGATGAAAAAAAATTAGAAATAATGGATGCCCTAAAAATAGAAGGAGAAGTCGTACATATTAATGTTGATGAAATTTACCACAATAATTATATGGAGGATCCGCTAGATATTGAATCAGAATACGTACTAGAACAAAGGGTGGTAGAAGATGGATATAATGAAATTATAGTTTTTGTACCTAAAGAAGATGGAAATGTTACTGTTATAAAGCTACTTAGTACTAAAGTAATGGGAGAAATTGAAACGTATTTTTTAGTTGACAGAACAGAGAATAAAGGATATAAAGAAATAGTGGATAATAGTAATATCATAGATGATATACTAGCAAAGCATGGAACTAAAGTGGAGACTACAATAAATCTAACAGGAGCTCATTTAGGTGAGCTTACTAAATCGGAAAAAAATCAGAAGCAAGAAGCAATCTTTAGTTTTTTAAAAGCGAAAAAAATAGAGGTTTTGGAAGAGGAGCTTTTCACAAGTATTACTTCATATAGTCCGCTAATTGGTTCATACATCGAATACGGAAATAACAAGGTCAATCTACAGCTGGCTATGCGGTATAGTGCATATGAAGATAAGACATATATATGGATTTCAAATCCTCTTATTACCATAACTTATTAAGTAATATGGAAATGCTTTAGGATAGTATGGTGGTTATAGAAAGTGAGGAAAAAGCATTGTCTAAAATAATAGTTAAAAAAAGTGGGCCATTGCAAGGTACAGTTCGTGTAAGTGGAGCTAAAAATGCGGTTCTACCAATACTGGCAGCTACTTTACTCTCTACAGAAACCTGTGTTTTAGAGGAGGTACCAGCCTTAAGAGATGTGGATGTAATTTGTGAGGTATTATCAAGTCTTGGAGCAGATGTAAAGCGCTTAGAAAGAGATAAAGTAGAAGTAACAGCACAAATGTTGGATGAAATAGAAGCTCCATATGAGCTAGTTAGAAAGATGAGAGCATCATTTCTGGTTATGGGACCACTCTTAGCTCGTATGGGTAGGGCTAGAATCTCTATGCCAGGCGGGTGTGCTATTGGTACTAGACCAATAGATCTACATTTAAAAGGCTTTAAGGCTCTAGGAGCAGAAATTACACTAGGCTATGGATTTGTAGAAGCTGCAGCTGAAAAATTAATTGGTGCAAAAATATATTTAGATTTTCCAAGTGTAGGTGCTACAGAAAACATTATGATGGCAGCAGTACTTGCAGAGGGTCAAACGGTTATTGAAAATGCAGCTGAGGAGCCAGAAATCACAGATTTAGCTAATTTTTTAAATAAAATGGGTGCAGATGTTAAAGGTGCAGGAACTGATACGATAAGAATAAACGGAGTAGAAAAGCTTTGTGGAGCTATTCATCCAGTTATTCCGGATAGAATTGAAGCAGGAACCTATATGATTGCTGCAGCTATTACAGGAGGAAATGTTTTGGTAGACAATGTTGTGCCAGACCATTTAAAACCAGTTATAGCAAAGCTCAAGGAAGCTAATATTGTAGTGATAGAAGAAGGTGATGGTATACGAGTGATAGGGACCAATAGGCCAAAGGCAGTAGATATTAAAACTATGCCATACCCTGGCTTCCCAACGGATATGCAATCTCAGTTTATGGCTTTAATGAGTGTAGCTGAAGGCACAAGTATAACTATCGAGACCGTATTTGAAAACAGATTTATGCATGTTAGTGAACTAAAAAGAATGGGTGCGGACATTAAAATAGAAGGTCGTAGTGCTATTATAGAAGGTAAAAAGGCGTTGTTAGGTGCACCAGTAAAGGCCACAGACCTGAGAGCTGGGGCAGCTTTAATCTTATCAGGACTTGTAGCTGATGGTATAACTGAAATTTCTGATACATATCATATTGATAGAGGTTATGTAGACATAGAAGAAAAATTAAAATCCTTAGGGGCAATTATATATAGAGAAGAAAACGAAGAGGAAGAGAGCCTAGCTTAATTTAAGAGCTAGGCTCTTGCCTATTTTTGCTGTTCTAAAACCTACATCTATCACATATATCTAGTAGAGAATATACTAGACTAGAAGGAGCTGTGGCAGATGAAGGGTATTTTTTGGGGGATTATTTTCCTAGTGGTTGTAACATTGGTTATGCCTATGGTTATCGTAACGAGTTGCAATATTTCTATTCCAAATAAAGACAAGCCTATAGAAAAAAGCTTGATAGAGTCAGATTTAATCGTATCCGTATATAATCACAATAGTAATGAGATTATGGATATGGAGTTAGAAGAATATATTATTGGAGTTGTTGCAGCAGAAGCACCCGCAGCATTTGAAATGGAAGCATTAAAGTCTCAGGCAGTGGCTGCTAGAACATATGCTATTTGGAGAAGAAAAGTAAATGGCAAGACAGGTCATCCTGATCATTCTGGAGCAATTCTGTGTACTAGTCACCTACATTGTCAGGAGTGGCTTTCCTATGAGGAGCTTAAAGAGCGTCATGGTAACAAATGGATAAAAGGATATTTACCTAGAATAAAAGAAGCAGTAATATCGACTAAAGGAATTATTATGACCTATAACATGGAGCCAATAGAGCCGCTATACCATTCAACCAGTGGAGGAATCACTGAAAACTCAGAGGACGTATTTGCAACTGCTCTGCCATATTTGCGAAGTGTTTCAAGTCCTTATGAAGAGGGATCGCCTGTATTGGTAGATCAAGCTACAATTTCCATAAAAGACTTTGTATCTAAGCTTAAAAGCAAGCATAAGGATTTTGAAATAAATGAAAAGAAGATTGAATCGGAAATTAATATACTAGAAAGAAGCAGCGGCGGAACGATAAAGAAAATTAAGATGGGAAATAAGGATTTTGAAGGTAGAGAAATTAGGGAGATATTTGAATTGAGGTCTGCCAATTTCACTGTGGATGTTAAGGGAAATAATATTAATTTTACTACGAAGGGCTATGGCCATAGAGTTGGTATGAGTCAGTGGGGAGCCAATGGAATGGCGAAGGAAGGAAGCACATTTGGTGAAATATTAAAGCACTATTATCAAGGAATCAGCTTAAGTATATTAAAGAGTCATAAATAAAAGTCGTCTGATGCGATCGCATCGACTCCTGTCGCACTCAATTTAAAAGTTAAAGCTTTTAAATTTCAAGTGCTCAAAAAAGTTTTAAAAATCCTACCTACTTTGTATAGAAGACTTTCAACTGGTAATACTAGAAAAAGGAGGTGGGATTATGTCATTAGAAAATAACAATAACAATAAAAATGACAGAAAACAAAAGAAGTCCCTTTATCAAATTATGGACAAACAAGGATTTTATATTATTTTAATACTTTGTGTAGGAATAGTTGCTGCTACAGCCCTTTGGGTGGATAACCAAGGAAATTACTTTATTGGAGAAGGTCCCACTAATCCTTTTGAGGAAGATATGCAGCCAGAGGTAACTTTAGTGGAGGATAACACTACACCGGAACAAGAAACAAATGAGGCACAGGAAACCGGAAAAATTGGACAAGGAAAGCCAACTGAGGAAAACACTAAGACTTCAGAAGTGAAGGAAGAAACAACAGGTTCTGAGAAAAAGGAAGTCCAAAGTAATACAACTAAAACCAATGATATAGCTACGGAGAAGCAAGAAGCTACAGAAGAAGTAGAGGATACAGCTACTGTAGGACCTGCTCAGGAGGTTTCCGCAAAAACGAGCATGATGGTTCCAGTTGTAGGAGAGATCATATTACCTTTTGCTGAAGATCATCTAGTATTTCACAAAACTCTAGATCAATGGAGTACTCATAAGGGAATAGACATTAAGGCCAAGGAAGGAACTCCAGTAAAGGCAGCACTTGATGGTGAAGTGGTGGAAGTTATTAACGATACGATTGAAGGTATTGCTATAACACTTAAACATGAAGATGATTTATATACACGGTATAGTAATCTATCTACAGATGTAATGGTTAAGGTAGGCCAAAAGATTACAAAGGGCGATACTATTAGTGGTGTTGGCAAAACAGCATCTAATAAAAGTTTAGAAGGACCATTGCTACATTTTCAGGTACTTATTGATGATAAGTTCGTAGATCCACAAATATACTTAAGTAAATAAACAAGGTCTAAATTTAAAATCCCCCTCATATTATAGATTAAGACGCTATGATAGAGGGGGGTTAATACTGTGAAGGACTACATAGAAAAACGAGCTGTAGAGATAGCTAACTATATTATTAATGAGGGAGCTACTGTCAGGCAAACAGCTCGTATATTCGGGGTAAGCAAAAGTACAGTCCATAAAGACGTAACAGAAAGGCTTCCTAAGATAAACCCTCTAATGGCTAATCAAGTAAAAGATATACTTGATGCTAATAAGGCAGAAAGACACATAAGAGGTGGCAAAGCTACAAAGATGAAGTATAAATCAATAAACAAAATAAGATAAATAGATTAATAATAAATAGATCTCCTGAAGGGTGATCTATTTATATTTAATGAAATAGAAAAAGAACATCTATAAGAGGCTACCAATGGTAGTCTTTTTATATTCTAAAAAAATCACTTAAAAATTCATATTTTTTTAAAAAATTTTATAGCAAAAAGAAGGAATTCTTGTGTTTATAAAGAATAAGATATAGTTGATATGATTGATGTATTTTGTTGTCAGGTTTTGCCTAATATATATTGCATAATGTAGAATTTAATAATATAGATGAAATTAATAATTAACATATGAAAATGGGGGGTAATGGAATGTTTGGATTTGGAGCAGATATTGGTATAGATTTAGGTACTGCCAGCGTATTGGTCTTTATTAAGGGAAAAGGGATTGTACTACAAGAGCCTTCTGTAGTAGCTATTGATAAAAATACGAATCAGGTTCTGGCTGTTGGAGAAGAAGCTCGAAGAATGCTTGGGAGAACTCCTGGTAATATTGTTGCCATTAGACCTTTAAAGGATGGCGTTATTTCAGATTATGACGTAACTGAAAGAATGTTAAAATATTTTATTCAAAAAACAATCGGCAAAAAAATATTTTTTAAGCCTAAAATAATTGTTTGTGTTCCTAGTGGAGTTACAGAGGTTGAAAAAAGAGCTGTTATTGATGCTACAAACGAAGCTGGTGCAAGAACAACATATTTAATAGAAGAGCCAATTGCATCAGCTATAGGAGCAGGGTTAGATATTGCTCAACCAAATGGAAACATGATCGTAGATATAGGTGGGGGTACATCTGATATTGCGGTTATATCCTTAGGCGGTATCGTTGTAAGCACATCTATTAAGGTAGCGGGGGATCGATTTGATGAGGCCATTACACGCTATATGAGGAAACGCCACAACATTATGATTGGAGAAAGAACAGCAGAGGATATTAAAATTAATGTTGGTGGAGCATACCCTCGGGATAAAGAAGTTTTTATGGATGTAAAGGGACGAAATCTTGTTTCTGGTCTACCTGTTAATATTAAAATAAGCAGTGAGGAAATTTTAGAAGCGTTGGAGGAATCTGTATCATCAATTGCAGATGCGGTACATAGTGTGCTAGAAAAAACGCCTCCAGAGTTAGCTTCGGATATTGCTAACCAAGGTATTGTGATGACAGGTGGCGGAGCACTTCTATGGGGCTTCGATAAGCTTATCGAAAGAAGAACTGGTATTCCAGTATATATTGCAGAAGATGCAGTTTCCTGTGTTGCTAAGGGAACTGGTAGTGCTCTGGATTCTATTCAAATGCTGGAAAGAAGCCAAAGTGCAAAAAATACCTATAAATAATATGATAGATATACGATTTGTATATTTTACAATGTAAGTAAGGTGCCTAAAGCTATAACTATATTATATTAGTTTCTAGCTTATATTAAGGCACCTTTTGTATATAGTTTATTTGTCATAAGAGTAAAAAAGAAGTAAAAAGACCTATAGAAAATTATTGAAAAGTCCGATAGTATATAAGTAGACTAAAATATGAGGTGAAACTATGTTTAGAGGACTGTATACAGCTGTATCTTCAATGCAAACAAACCAGAGAATGTTGGATATTACATCGAACAATATGGCCAATGTAAATACTACTGGCTTTAAAAAGGATGTTTTAATAGCAGAAACTTTTCCAGAGACATTAATTAAAAAAATAAATGGTGAATTACCAACTCAAGCTGTCAAACCTAATGGAAGGTTAGATGTAAGCAGAGATGGAGAAGGATATATTTTATCAACAGAGCGAGGGTTCTTTACGGTAGAGAGTCCTATGGGAAAAAGCTATAGTAGAGAGATTAGATTTGCAGTGGATGGAGATGGGTATTTAAAAACCTATGGCCGTGATGGTAAGGGGCAGATAGATACAACGGAAGGAAATTTTGTGCTAAATTCTCAGGGAACGAGAATCCAAGTTGAAAATGGGAATATTGAAATAAGTGAAGCAGGGCAATTAACATCGAATGGTGCCCAAGTTGCAGACCTAATACATAGACCAGCTGCGGATGTTATTGGAACTATTAATGATGGACGTAGATTTGAAAGAACTCATGTTAATTTTAAACAAGGGATCTTAGAGGAAACCGGTAATAATTTAAACCTTGCTATAAATGGAAATGGATTTTTTAAAGTAAGTACTCCTCGAGGGGAAATGTATACTCGAAATGGAAGCTTTACATTGAGTCAGAATGGAGAGCTAGTTACATCGGAGGGATTTCAATTATTAGGACAGAATGGTCCGATCAATCTAAATGGTACTAATTTCCAATTGGGCGAAAGAGGACAAGTTATTGTAGATGGTGCAGTGGTAGATGAGATCGATATGACGGATGTTTCTAATGTTAATAATTTAGATAAATATGGACAATCCTACTATGTTGTAAGAGAAGGATTGGAAGTTGAGGAAGTACCTTTTGAGGGTAAAATACTTCAAGGTTTTTTAGAAGGATCTAATATTAGTACTATAGATGAAATGGTAAATATGATTAGTATAATGAGGTCTTACGAGGCAAGCAATAAAGCAGTACAGGCTTACGATGATATGCTGCAAAGAGCAGTTAATGATATAGGTAAATTGTAAGGGGGAAAATAGATGAGAGCTTTATGGACAGCGGCTTCTGGTATGAAAGCACAACAGCTAAATATGGATACAATATCTAACAACTTAGCAAATGTAAATACAACAGCATATAAAAAGCAAAAAGTAGAGTTTAAGGATTTATTGTATGCAAATTTAAGAACTACTAATTTAGTAGATGGAGAAGGAAGCCCTGTAAATTTACAGGTAGGTCATGGTGTAATGCCTGTGGCTACTTCTAGAATGTTTACTACAGGTAATTTAGAAAGAACGGACAATCCATTGGATATGGGTATCAATGGGGAAGGTTTTTTTGTAATTGAAGATCCAAATGGGAATCGATTCTATACTAGAGATGGAAATTTTAAGCTAAGTGTGGAGTTCGATGAAATGAGACTTGTAACTTCAGATGGATATACAGTATTATCGGACTTTGATGATGCTATATATTTTGATAGCACAATGAAGGATATAGCAGTAAATGCAAGTGGTGTTATTACTGCAGAATTAGAAGATGGAGAGATTGAAGAAATTGGTACAATTGCACTTGCTAAATTTATCAATTCAGAAGGCTTAGAAGCAGTAGGAAAAAACCTATATAAGGAAACTGTAGCTTCTGGAGAACCGATTTATATGGAGGAAGAAGAAAGAACAAGTGATATCATGCAGTATTACTTAGAAACCTCTAATGTGCAAATTGTTGATGAAATGGTACGCCTAATAACGGCTCAAAGGGCATATGAAATTAATTCTAAGTCCATTCAAACGGCTGATGAAATGCTAGGTATGGCGAATAACCTGAAAAGATAGTAGGTAGGTGAAAAAATGATTAATATGAACCCAGTTAATCCATTGAGTCAAATAGATAAAACCGCAAACTTAAAGCAAACAGAGGATCCTAAAAAATTAATGGAGGTTTGCAGGGAGTTTGAAAGTATTTTTATAAATACAATATTAAAGCAGGCAAGAAGTGGAATAAATGCGGAGGGCTTAACGGAAAAAAGCTATGGCCGTAAAATTATGGAAGAAATGCATGATGAAGAGCTAGCAAAAACCATGTCTCAGGGGCAAGGTATAGGATTAGCACAAGATCTTTATAAGCAATTAAGTAGAAATACAAATAGAATTGTTAGTACAGATAGCAGTGAGGAGTAAATAAATATAAATAGCATGGAGAAATCCATGCTATTTTTTATTCGCCTAATTTTCTACGTTGCGTACTTGGTTTTTTTGCAAGCTGGCTTTTAATGTTTGTATTATTTTTTACAGAATTATTTGAGTACTTTCCTTTGGACTGCTCTTGTTTTTTACTTGCTAGTTTTTGTGCCATAGCTTCTTTTAAGCTAATTTTTTTTCTCTCAGAAGTATTTCCATCTTGATTATTGTTTTCTAAATTTGACATAAAAAATTCTCCTTTTACATAGGTAATAATCTTTTTAGAGATTAAGATTATTATAATCTACATAACGGTATTAAACAATAGTAGATTAAGGATATTTCCTTAATCTACTATTGTTTTTTATTGTGAATGCAAGGTAGTGTATAGAGAATTTATAATACTAAGTTGGCATACAAATTACTTGACCTATTCTTAATGCATCTGGATTAACATTAGGGTTCGCTCTCATAATAGCATCGACTGTTGTATTAAATCTTCTGGCAAGGTTAAAGAATGTATCTCCTGCCATTATAGTATAAGGTCTTGTTCCAGCAGGGCAGCTAGGTGTTGGTGGTGTAGTTCCGCAGTTTACACCTAATGCAGTCCAGGTTCTTATTCCTACGATTCCATCTGCAACAAGATCCATTTCTCGTTGGAATTCTATAACGGCCGCTTGAGTTCTAGATCCAAAGATGCCGTCAATAGGACCAGGGTCAAAGCCTTCATTTCTTAAAAGCTGTTGAAGTCTAGTAACGGAAGGACCTGTGCTACCAATTCTTAAAGTAGGGCATGGAGTAGGTGGCTGAGCAGTTCCTGGTATACAAATTATTTGCCCAATAAACAATCTGCCTGGAACTACGCCAGGGTTAGCAGCCATTATAGCATCGACTGTTGTATTGAATCTATTTGCAAGACTAAAGAAAGTATCCCCAGCCATAATGGTATATGGAGTTGTTCCAGCAGGACATTGTCTAGGTGGTTGAGTGCCTCCAGGTATACAAATTATTTGCCCAATAAACAATCTGCCTGGAACTACGCCAGGGTTAGCGGCCATTATAGCATCGACTGTTGTATTAAATCTATTTGCAAGACTAAAAAAAGTATCTCCAGCCATAATAGTATATGGGGTTGTTCCTGCAGGGCATGTTTGTTGTCTATAGAACATAATTAATCTCCTCCTTCAAAGGTTTATACGAATACTATAGTAATATAGTATACTATAGTATATTTAAATAATAAGAATTGGTTCTACTAAGATAATGTTTCTGTAGAGGATTATTTTTAAATTAAAATAAAAATGTATTGAAAGAATAAAACAAAGATAATATAATTAACATAAAACAACATAAAATAACTAAAAACAACATTTTGAATGTTATAACATCACAAGGGGATGATAATTTGCTTCAGGCTGAAAGAAGAAATTATATAATAGAGATTTTAAATAGGGATGGGAGAGTTATTATAGAGGATTTAGCAAAAATATTAAATGTTTCAGATATGACCATACGAAGAGATCTTCAATATCTAGAAGATCACAAGTTAATTACAAGAACTCATGGCGGGGCAGTACTTCATAATTTATTAACAGAAGAGATACCATATACAAAAAAGGCAGAGCAAAATATAGAACAAAAATATAAAATTGGTACATATGCCAGCTCTTTAGTAGAAGAAGGTAATGTGGTTATTTTAGATGCTGGAACTACAAATATGGAGATTGCCAAGAGTCTAATAGGAATTAAAAATATAAAAGTAATCACAAATGATTTGATGATTGCTGCTTTTCTTTCAAAATATGAGGGAATCAATGTTTACTGTACTGGTGGGATTGTTCAGAAAGATACAGGAGCTTGTTTAGGTGTAAGTGCCATTGAGTTTTTACAAAATATTCATGCAGATATTGCTTTTGTAGGTGCTAGTTGTATTGACGCAAAAAAAGGAATTACAACGCCATCTATTGAAAAGGCCCAATGGAAAAAAGAAGTAATTAAATCTGCAGAAAGAGCAATACTAGTAGCAGATAGTCTAAAGTTTGGGAAGGTTAGCTTTGCGAAGATATGCCAACTAGATAGATTTGATTTAATTATTACGGATAGTGGTATAGATGAAGATACAAAAGAAGTACTTAGTAAATTAGATATGGATATAAAGCTGGTTTAGATTAAGTAACTAGGAGGGATTACATGCTGCAAGTAGTGATTATAGCTGATGACTTGACGGGTGCCAATGCTACGGGAGTGCTTTTGGCTAGACAAGGATTTAAAACAGCAACATTCTTAAAACTAGATGAGGATTTTAAAAAGACGAAACAGAATTATAACGTAATATCTACGACTACAGACAGTAGAGGCATTTCTAAGGAAGAGGCTTATTCTAGAGTAAATGATGTAGTGAAGTTTTTTAAAGATAAAGATGTAAAGCTATTTTCAAAAAGGATTGACAGTACACTCCGCGGTAATTTGGGGGCAGAGATAGATGCTGTGTTAGACGAACTACCAGAAGATCAACTAGCTATTGTTGTGCCTGCTTTTCCTGCTTCGGAAAGAATTACTGTAGGAGGATACCTGTTAGTAAATTCCGTACCGCTTGAGAGAACGGACGTAGCTAAGGACCCTAAAACTCCTGTGAATCATACATTTGTACCTAAAATGATTCAGAAAGAAACGAAATATTCGGTAGGTTTCATACCACTATCTAAGACATTAAAGTCTTCTGATTTAGTAAGGGAAGCAATTTTAGATGAAAAGGAAAAAGGAAATAGAATTATTGTAATTGATGCTACAACAAATGAAGATATTGCACTAATTGCAAAGGCTGTTAAGGATACGAATCTAAAAGTAATATCAGTAGATCCGGGACCATTTACAGCGGCATTAACAAAGGAGCTGGTAGTGGAGCCTAAAAGTGTGCCAGGTCAAAGAGTTATGTT
>JAEWHG010000002.1 GCA_023387935.1 Bacillota bacterium | reverse complement strand
AATCTTCAACACGCTCTTCAATTAATATTTCCTTAGGTATAAATGTTAATCCACTATAGAACTGCTTTAAAAATGAGGATATAATTTCTTGATTACTATCCCCTTCTGTATTTTTTAATATAAAATGCTCTCTTTTAACCAGCTTACCTTTTCGAATGAAAAATATTTGGATCCAAGTATCCTTATCGCCTTGAGCCATTGCAATAACATCTTGATCCTGCTCATTTGTAGAAACGATCTTTTGTTTTTCTACAACGCTGTTCAGTGCTATTACTTGATCTCTATATTTAGCTGCATTCTCAAAATCCATTAAACTAGCTGCTTTCTTCATTTTCTCCTCTATTTTTCGAATCAGTTCGTCCTCTTTGCCATCTAAAAACATAATAATTTCTTGAACGATATTCATATATTCTTCTTTATTAACAGTCCCAGTACATGGACCTATACACTTTTTTATATGGTAATTTAAGCACGGTCTTTCTTTATTTTCTATCATTTTTTCAATATTTTTGCTACAAGTTCTAATGGGATATATATTATGAATTACTTCTAGGGTTTCATTTAGAGCTCCAATATTTGTGTACGGTCCAAAATACTTAGCCTTATCCTTAATAACCTTTCTAGTTTTAATTACTCTTGGGTACTCCTCATTTGTAGTTACTTTAATATAAGGATAGGTCTTATCATCTCTTAATAGCACATTATATTTCGGTCTATTTTCTTTGATTAAGTTACACTCTAAAATTAAAGCCTCTAGCTCTGAATCTGTAACAATATATTCAAATGTAGTAATATGGGATACCATAGCCTTAACCTTTGGGTGTTGATTCTTGGAGGACTGAAAATACTGCCTCACCCTATTTTTAAGAGATATAGCCTTACCCACATATATAATTTCCTGTTCAGAATTTCGCATCATATAGACGCCTGGTTTATCCGGTAGGGTTCTAAGCTTTTCTTTTAAATCAAACATTTTTTCCTCCTTTTTATGACCTAACCCAATTTATGCGACTAAAAGGAGCAATAAATTGATGGTAGGTCAAACGCAATGAGCACCAAATTTATGCGACCATAGGAAGCAAATAAATTTGAGTTGCGAAACTGCGACATATCTATATATTATATTTTATCACTCTTTACATATCATTATGGATATTTTCTTAATAAATATATCAAGCCTATACCAACTATTTTATATATTGGTATAGGCTTGATATTATTCCAAAGCTCTACTTCTTCTTTTTAGAATAGATTGCTTCTTATTACAATATGCCATAATTCTTTGTCGATCACTATCATCAATGCCTATGAATTGGCAGCCTAAATCCATTGTGCCATTCTCCTCATTTTCTATATTTCTTAATACATTAATAGTTAGTAAAAACTTATGATGATCTAATTCTATTTCAAAAACCAATATTGTACCAGGCGGTAGAGATAGGGAGCTATTTAACAGTACGCCACCACCACTAATATCCTTTATCGTTGCAGGAAATACTTTGTTACTTTCTATTTTTTTATCATTAATACCTATTAAATAACAGTTTACTTCTTTCTCTAATGGAACTCTTATAAACTCTCTTCTTTGAAGAATATTAATTTTTTCTTTTTCAGGTATAGCTAAAAATAAGTGATCCTTATCTACATGTTTTACTATTGTTTCGAATATGCAAACCTTTGTTTTAGCATCATCCGTAATAGTGCATTTCACAATTTGAGGATCTTTCTGAGCATACGTACCATCAATCTTAATTGAAAATATATCATTTTTAATACTTTCAATAAGTCCCTTAAAAAATAAATAGGAAGGGATGATACTAATCTCTATTTTAATACTTCTTCCCACTTTTAGAAAGCTATTAAGCATTCCATCTCATCTCCTAACAAATTAAATCTGAATCTACAGTATATATTCTTTATATACAAATAAAATCCTTCACACAATTGTTATATTGTGTCGAAATACCGTAGTTCATTGGACCTAAATTGTTCTGTTCTTTTCGAGAAATGGTTTTAAAAATTTACCTGTATAGGATCTATCTACTTTTACAATCTCCTCTGGAGTTCCTTTGGCAATAATCTCTCCTCCACCACTTCCACCTTCTGGACCAAGATCTATTACATAATCGGCTGTCTTAATAACATCTAAATTATGTTCTATAACTAGAACTGCATTTCCTCCATCTACAAGCTTCTGCAATACTTCTATTAATCTATCCACGTCAGCAATATGAAGACCTGTCGTAGGTTCATCTAAAATATATAATGTCTTTCCTGTACTTCTTTTACTTAATTCGGATGCTAGCTTAATTCTCTGTGCCTCTCCACCTGATAATTGGGTAGAAGGTTGTCCTAATTTAATATACCCTAGTCCTACATCATATAATGTCTGCATTTTTCTTTGTATTTTAGGTATATTTTCAAAGAATAAAAGTGCTTCCTCCACATTCATCTCTAAAACATCAGCGATTGTTTTACCTTTATATTTAACTTCCAATGTTTCTCTATTGTATCGTCTTCCTTTACATACCTCACAAGGTACATAAACGTCTGGAAGAAAGTGCATCTCAATTTTTATAATACCATCACCGCTACAAGCTTCACACCTTCCACCCTTTATGTTAAAACTAAACCTTCCCTTTTGATAACCTTTCATTTTTGCTTGAGTAGTTTGTGCAAATATATCACGAACATCATCAAATACACCGGTGTAGGTAGCAGGGTTAGAGCGGGGTGTTCTTCCTATAGGACTTTGATCTATTTCTATTACCTTGTCAATATGCTCTAGTCCTTTTATATCCTTGTGGGCTCCTGGCTTTGTTTTTGCACGATTTATATCCTGCGCAATGCGCTTATATAAAATTTCATTAATTAATGTACTTTTACCAGATCCAGAAACACCAGTAACACAAGTAAATACGCCTAAAGGTATATCTACATTTAAGTTTTTTAAATTATTTTCTTTTGCACCTAATATTTTTATCCATTTTCCATTGGGCTTTCGTCTTTCTTTTGGAGCTGGTATCACCTTTCTACCACTTAAATATTGTCCTGTAATTGACTCCTCCGATGCCATAATCTCATCTACAGTTCCCTCTGCTACTACTTTACCACCATGTATGCCTGCCCCAGGACCAATATCTATAATATGATCTGCTACAAACATAGTATCTTCGTCATGCTCTACTACAATTACTGTATTCCCTACATCAGTTAAATGTCTTAATGCCCCTAATAGCTTTTCATTATCCCTTTGATGTAATCCTATACTTGGCTCGTCTAAAATATACAATACGCCTACTAAGCTAGAGCCAATTTGAGTGGCTAGACGTATTCTCTGTGATTCTCCCCCTGATAAGGTCCCTGCATTTCTAGATAAAGTTAAATAATCCAAGCCTACATCTACTAGAAAATCCAATCTAGATTTAATTTCCTTTAATATTTGTCTAGAAATATAGTTTTTTCTTTCATCAAGATCCAATTCATCAAAAAATATTTTTGCATCCTTTACGGATAGGTCCGTTACTTCTGAAATGTTTTTATTCCCAATTTTAACTGCTAATATGACATCCTTAAGTCTAGCTCCTTTACAAGTGCCACACTTAATCTCGGACATACATTCATCAATCTTATCTCTTATATAGTCAGAATTCGTTTCACTGTATCTTCTTGTTAAATTAGGAATAACTCCTTCAAATACTGCGGAGTAATCTCTAATTCCACCAAATTTAGATTCATACCTGAACTCTACCTTTTTATTGCTTGTACCATAAAGAATATCTTCTATTAAATCATCAGGAAAATCACTTATTGGTGTATCCACATCATAACCATACTGATTCACTATACTTTCTAGTATTTTAAAGTAATAGGTATTATCATTAGAGCTACCAGATCCACTCCAAGGTGCTATGGCACCTTGTCTTATAGTTAAGTCTTTATTTGGAATAATTAGCTCTGGATCTACCTTTTTCATATGACCAATTCCATTACATTCAGGACATGCACCAAAAGGACTATTAAAGGAAAACATTCTAGGTGCTAGTTCTTCAATTCCAATACCATGCTCTGGACATGCAAACTTCGTGGAAAATAATATTTCCTCTTTACCTATTATATCTACAACTACCAATCCTTCACTCAGCTTTAATACAGTTTCTATAGAATCTCCAAGTCTAGATTCTATGCCTTCTTTAACAACAATCCTATCTACGACTACTTCTATATTATGTTTCTTTGTTTTAGCGAGCTTAATATCTTCATATAAGTCCTTTACTTCTCCATTAATGCGAACTCTCGCAAACCCTTCTTTTTTAATTTCCTCTAGTACCTTTTGATGCTCTCCTTTTTTTCCTCTAATAATAGGCGCTAAAAGTTGAAGTTTTGTGCCAGTTTCTAAATCCATAATTTTATCCACGATTTGCTCAACTGTCATCTGGCTAATCTCAACACCACATACTGGACAATGAGGCGTACCTACTCTGGAAAATAATAGTCTTAAATAATCATATATCTCTGTAACAGTCCCCACAGTAGAGCGAGGGTTTTTGTTCGTAGTTTTTTGATCTATTGAAATTGCTGGTGAAAGCCCCTCTATATATTCCACATCTGGCTTTTCCATTTGCCCTAAGAATTGTCTTGCATAGGATGATATACTTTCCATATATCTTCTTTGACCTTCAGCATAAATTGTATCAAAAGCCAAGGATGATTTTCCTGAGCCAGAAAGACCTGTTATAACTACGAATTTATCTCTAGGTATTTCAACACTAATATTTTTTAAGTTATTTTCCTTTGCTCCTCTAATAATAATTTTATCTCTTGCCATTCTATATACCTTCTTCCTATACTTGCTGTTCTTTTAAAGATCCTATTTTATCTCTTAATTCTGCAGCTCTTTCAAATTGCAAATCTTCAGCTGCTTGCATCATTTCAACCTCAAGATTTTTAATTAGCTTTTCTAATTCCTCTTGTGATAAATTCTTTTTAGTTGATGATTTTCCGTATTTAACCTCTTCCTCTGCAACCTTAGTTGCTTCAATGACGTCTCTAATGCTCTTTTGTATTGATTTAGGTTCTATATTATGTTTTTCATTATGCTCTTGTTGTATCTTTCTTCTTCTGTCCGTCTCATCAATCGCTGTTTTCATAGATTTAGTAATCCTATCAGCATACATAATAACCTTACCATCTAAGTTTCTAGCGGCTCTACCAATAGTCTGAATCATAGATGTTTCTGAACGTAAAAAACCTTCTTTATCTGCATCCAATATAGCTACCAAGGATACTTCTGGCAAATCAAGGCCCTCCCTTAATAAGTTAATTCCTACTAAAACATCAAATTCTCCTAAACGAAGGTCTCTTATTATTTCCATTCTCTCTATTGTCTTTATATCTGAATGTAGATATTTTACCTTTATACCAACTTCCTTTAAATAATCCGTTAAATCCTCGGACATTTTTTTTGTTAAAGTTGTAATAAGAACTCTTTCCTTCTTCTTTATTCTCTGTTTTATTTCTCCTACTAAATCATCGATCTGTCCTTTAATAGGCCGTACCTCTATTAATGGGTCTAACAATCCTGTAGGTCTTATTACCTGCTCTATCACTGCACTTGTCTTCTCCATCTCATATGGCCCTGGAGTAGCACTCACATATACAGCTTGATTAACCAAACCTTCAAACTCTTCAAAATTAAGTGGTCTATTATCATAGGCAGATGGTAATCTAAACCCATAGTTAACTAAGGACTCTTTTCTGGAACGGTCTCCTCCATACATTGCTCTGATTTGAGGAACTGTAACGTGAGACTCATCAATAATAATTAAATAATCATCAGGGAAATAATTCATAAGAGTATACGGCTTACTTCCTGGTTCTCTGCCAGTTAAATGTCTAGAGTAATTCTCTATTCCTTGACAAAAACCTACTTCACGAAGCATTTCAATATCATACATAGTACGCTGCTGAATTCTTTGAGCCTCTATTAGTTTGTCCTCTGCTTTAAACTCCTTAACCCTTTCCTCTAACTCTTTTTCAATTGCTTTTATTGCGATTTCTACCTTATCAGCTCCTGTAGCATAATGGGAAGCTGGGAATATGGAAACATGCTGTCTTACTCCGATTATTTCTCCAGTCAAAGCATTTACTTCCATAATCCGATCTATCTCATCACCAAAAAATTCGATGCGAAGAGCATTTTCTGAGGATGAGGCTGGAAAAATCTCTACAATATCTCCTCTTACTCTAAATGTTCCACGGATGAAGTTTATATCATTTCTTTCATATTGTATATCTACTAGCTGTTTTAAAACCTCTTCTCTGGTTTTTTCCATGCCTGTTCTGAGAGAAACCATTAAATTTTTATATTCATCTGGATCCCCTAAACCATAAATGCAGGATACACTTGCAACTATAATAACGTCTCGCCTTTCTAGTAATGCAGCCGTCGCCGAATGTCTTAATTTGTCTATTTCATCATTTATAGATGCATCTTTTTCTATATAAGAATCACTACTAACAACGTAAGCTTCTGGTTGGTAGTAATCATAATAACTTACAAAATACTCAACTGCATTATTTGGAAAAAATTCTTTAAATTCGCTACAAAGCTGAGCTGCCAGCGTCTTATTATGAGCGATTACTAAAGTTGGTTTCTGAACCTTCTCTATAACATTTGCCATGGTAAATGTCTTACCTGAGCCTGTAACACCTAACAACACCTGATGCTTTGAGCCTTTATTAATACCGTCAACTATTGCTTCTATAGCTCTTGGCTGATCACCTGTAGGGCGATAATCCGATACAATTCGAAATTCTTCCATAAATATATCTCCTCACTATTTTTCATTATCAATATTATATCATAAGAAGTTAACATAATATGTTCACTGAATTAGCAATGTTTTACTTACGTCCACAAACATTTGTTCGATATATCAATTATATTATTCTCATATAGCTATGTCAATATTATTACAAAAAATAATTTATTAAACTACATATTAAGAAAATCCCCAAATTTGGGGATTCTCCATAATCATTTATTTATTTTTTTATTTCAGCTCTAATAACTTCTATTGCTTTATTTAATTGGGTATCCTCTTGAACTTCTGTAGTAGATTCGCTTCCATCTGGTAATTCTACTATAATATCCGGTTCTACCCCAGTACCATGAATGTTTATTCCATTTGGAGTAAAGTATTCAGAAATAGTATATTTAAATCCAGTTCCATCTGAAAGTGGTCTAACCTGTTGTACTAACCCTTTGCCAAATGTAGTTGTACCTATGATTGTACCTTTACCGCCATCTTTGATTGCTCCTGATAAAATCTCAGATGCACTAGCACTACCTTTGTTTACTAAAACTGTGAGCGGTATCTGTAATTGATTTTTATCAGATTTTTCAACAGTTCTATTTCCATCTCGATCCTCTGTATAAACTATTACTTGTTCTCCCAATATTTCATCAGCAATTTCTACACATTCATCCAATAATCCACCTGGATTATTTCTTAAATCCAGTATGATTCCCTTAACATTCTTTTTCTTTAAATCAGCTAAATGGGTCTTAAAATCATCTGCTGTCTTTTCATCAAACATACTAATTCTAATGTATCCAATATCATTTTCTATGACTTCAGATTTAACTGTTTTTAATCTAATTTCTTCCCTTACAAGAGTAACTTCGAAGCTTTCTTTAGTACCATCTCTTGAAATCATAAGCTTTAATTCTGTTCCTGGATCACCTTTCATTAGACTAACAGCATAATCTAACTTGTCTCCAGATATTGTTTCTCCATTAACAGATAGTATTTTGTCTCCCGGAAGAAGTCCTGCTCTTTCGCCAGGGGTTTCTTCAATTGGAGAAACTACTGTTACGTATCCATCATCTCCAGGGGTTACAATTACTCCAATGCCACCGTATGTGCCTTGTGTAGTGGTCATCAAATCTGAAAATTCTTTTTCATCCATATATTGTGTATATGGATCACCTATACTCTCAAACATTCCCTTTATGGCACCTTCAATTAACTGATCTTCATTTAGCTCTTTATAATAATTTTTCTCTAAATGTTCCTTAAGTGCTAGAAATTTTTCGTATTTTGCATCATCATTTTTCCCAAGTGCAAATCCAAATGGTAAAGTTATAAAGCTGCCTACTGCAAAGTTTAATGCAGTGGTCAAAATAAAAATTAACAGGGCTCCTATTATAGCTTTTCGTTTACTAATCATATTTCTTCTCCCCTTTGATTTATTCCATGCTGTCATTTATTTTATGGTATATTATATAACATTATACCCTAACTATTAATAAATTTCAAAATTATACTCTGCTTTAATGAAAAAATATCGAAGAAAAATTTTCTTCGACATTTTTTGTTATTTGAAGTTTTATTTCCCTTTCACATATGGAATAGGATTCACATACTGACCATTTTTACGAACCTCAAAATGCAAATGTGGTCCCGTAGATGCACCAGTGCTTCCTATTAAAGCAATTCCTTGTCCCTTCGTAACAGTATCTCCATTAGAAACTAATAGCTTTGAATTATGGGCATATAGTGTCATTATTCCTCCACCATGGTCAATAATTACGGCTTTACCATAGCTTCCTAAAGTTCCAGCAGTTATTACTTTACCTGCCCCAGCTGCAACTACATTTTTGCCAGATGGTGCTGCGATATCAATACCTGTATGGAATTTTTTAGTTTGTAAAATAGGATGGATTCTATTTCCAAATGGTGAAGTTACTCTTGTGTATCCTGGAACAGGCCACTGCAACTCTCCCCCAACATAATCACCTGTTGATTGCAAGCTTCTAAGTTCCTTAGTAAGCTCATCTGCCTTTTTCTTTGTTTCATCTAGCATTTTTTCTACAGCAACCTTATCCTTAGCTAAATCTTTTCTAAGACTCTCCTGCTCTCCTCTTGATACTACAAGCATTTGTTGTTTTTTCTCAACATTTGACTTTAAACTAACTAATTGTTGTTTTTGATTTTCTAATCCTATTTTTTCCTCTTCAATGATGTCTCTCTGTGTTTTCATTTCTTTTAATAATTCTACATCATGATTCACTATTTTTTTAACCATATCCAGATTCGTTAAAAGATCCGTAAGATTCTTAGAGTTTAATAAAACCTCTGCATAGCCTATTGTACCATTTCTATACATAACATCTACTCTTTCACCCATTACATCCTGCTTATTTTCTATATTTTCCTCTGCAACAGCAATATTTTTTTCAGCATTACTAATATTAGCTTCTGTGGTTGAAATCCTAGACTTTAATGATTCTATTTCTTCTTCAGATTGATCAATTTCCTTTTCCAAGGTCTGTATTCTTTGCAGAACCTTTCCTTCTTCTTTTTTTATGGCATTTATTTGATTCGTATACTTTTTCTGTTCTGATTTTTTTTCCTGTAATTGATCATTGATTTGTTTTGCAGTATCAGCAAATGAAAATAATGATGTTGTTGTAATAGATAATATAATTACAAAAGCAAGTGCATGCTTCCTCTTCATACAGTTCCCCCCCTAGGATGATTTATTTTAAACTTAAACTTTTAAATATTTTCTTAGTGAAAATATACTGCCTAAAGCTCCTACGCCTGTACCCAGTATTCCAAACATAAGAACTATTTTATCCATCATATCTTGGACAGTTATCATATAACTTCCAAGCATTACGTAAAAACGACTAGTGATAATATCGAATGAATATTTATATCCAAAATACACAACTCCTATAGATACAACTGCTCCAATAAACCCTAATAGCATTCCCTCAATCAGAAATGGCCATCTAATAAACCAGTTTGTAGCCCCTACATCCTTCATTATCACAATTTCCTGTCTTCTTGCATTTAAGGCAAGTTTTATTGTGTTTGAAATAATAAATATAGCTACCAAAATTAGAATAGAAATAATAACTAATCCTACTGTTCTAATAAATTTTGCTATCTTAAGTAATTGATCTACTAATTCTTTATAGTATTTTATTTCGTTGATTCCTTGTACCGGCTTTAAGTTTTCTACAACACTGTCTGCAGTTTCAAGGTTTTCAACCTTAATTATATATGAATTGGGTAACGGATTTGCTTCTAAACTATCCAATAGATAGCCTTGCTCCCCCCAACTTTCTTTCATTTTTTCTAAAGCCATTTCTTTAGTTTCATAGGTAACATCTGCTATCCCTACTATTTGCTCTATTTCTTTACCTACATTATCAATCTCTTCTATAGTTAAATCATCTTCCAGATAAACCTGTACTTCATCAAATTGCGTTTGAGCCAAGTATGCAGCATTACTGATGTTTAATACTAAGGTAATGATTAACCCTAATATTATTAAGGATGCGGCTACAGAACCAATAGAAGCAGCTGTCATTCCCCTATTACGCCAAAGTCCTGTAATTCCTTGCTTAAAAATATACTTTGTAGTTCTAGCCTTCATAACCATATGCCCCCCTTTGCTGATCACGAACAACTCTGCCCTTCTCTAGAGCAATTACACGTTGTTGCATTACATCTACAATATCCTTTGCATGGGTGGCCATTATAACGGTTGTTCCTCGTCTATTTATTTGTTTTAATACTTTCATTATATCCCAAGCTGTTTCTGGATCTAAATTTCCTGTTGGTTCATCTGCAATTAATATCGCTGGATTATTTACAATAGCTCTAGCAATGGAAACTCTTTGTCTTTCTCCACCAGATAGCTGATGAGGATATGATGAAGCCTTATCACTAAGTCCAACCATACCTAGCATCATCGGCACCTGTCTTCTAATTTCCTTTGATGAGGCCTCTATTATCTGCATTGCAAATGCTACATTTTCATAGACCGTTTTATTTGGAAGTAATCTAAAGTCTTGAAATACAATTCCAATATTTCTTCTATGGTAGGGTATCTTTCGTTTTGAAAGCTTAGTCACATCTTGACCATTTATTATAATGTTTCCTTCTGTAGGCTCTTCTTCTTTTAAAAGCAATTTAATAAATGTTGATTTGCCTGCACCACTTGGACCTACTAGGAATATAAAATCTTCTTTTTCTATTTTTAGGTTTATATTCGTTAAAGCTTGTACACCTTTCGAATAAATCTTATTTACATTTCGTAATTCGATCAACTATATCAACTCCTATTAGCTATTTTATTCTTTCGACACATAACTATAATTTCCTGCTATAAAAAAACAAGTTTTTCTATATTCGCATAAATAATGTCTCTGGTCCCATATATAAAGTATTTTCTACTCAATACTTCTTTTTCCCACAATAAAAACATTTTTTCATCTTTTATTATTATAACAATACTGTCTAGTCAATTTCAATTGTATTCATTTCCAATAATTTGTTACAATGGTATTATAAATAAAAACCTGACACGTTAACACAATCAAAGATTGCATACAGCTCCCCCAGAACCTTGTTGTATTCCCAATAAGGTAAATGCTAAAATACAGGAGGTTTTATAATTGAAAAAAGAACTTAGAAAAAAAATTTTAGGTTTAAAGAATGCTCTACCATCAGAAATAATAGCAGATAAAAGCTCAAACATATTGAATCGTCTTACTACAACTAGCTTTTATTCTAATGCTAATAACGTTATGATTTATATCTCCTTTGGAAGCGAGGTTCTAACAAAGCCCATAATAGATGATTTACTTAATAATGGAAAACGTGTATTTATTCCTGTAACTGTACCTGCAACTAAGGCTCTAATTGTGTCAGAATTAAAAAACTATGAAGATGATCTTAAGGTTGGTCATTTCGGTGTTATGGAGCCTAAGGATGAAGCGCTAAGACCAGTTGATCCTAGCACACTAGATTTAGTTGTCGTTCCTGGAGTCGTCTTTGATAGAAATGGATACCGTATAGGATACGGTGGTGGCTATTATGATCGATTTATTCCAAGACTATCTCAAAATACTACAACCGTATCACTAGCCTTCGACATGCAGCTAGTTGATAAAATCCCTACTTCAGAATATGACGTTGCTGTCCAGTACATAATTACGGAAAAAGAACTTATTAAATGTAAATAGGATAACACTTAGTGTCATCCTATTTACATTTATGTCATTAAGCATAAATTCTCCCTAAGCTTTTCTTAGATATCTATATCTTTTTTAATATTTAAAATTTCTTTACAAACAATATATCCATCCATGCTGTTATAAAACCAAAAGGGGCTGATTTCCAGCTCCTTTTTAAAGTTTACTCAAATAAAGATTTTATCTGGTACGTTACCTCATTATCATTAATATTAAATTCGATATATTTTAAGGTTTCTGGTGAATCCTTGGAAACACTACTATTATATGATCCTGTAGAAATGTATCTTACACCATTAATAATATCTACTGAAATAGTCTTACCTTCATAAAGTACAAATACTTGTTTCCCCTTATTAGTTAAGTCAGTTAATGTATTCATTAATAAATCTGCTTCTAACTTATCTGAAAAACCACCTTCACCAAATATTGGCTTAGACATTACTACAAATACGTTTTTCTTATTCGTATTATTTACTAAATTTTGCAACCAAGGCCATTGATCGAAATTAGTTTGTCTTATACCATCCTTTAAATTGTCTAATTGGATAATCAAGCTATTTCCATGCTCCACAGATCCATAGCCAGACTTGGCAGACACTATTTGTTCTTTGATATTGCTACTTATTCTTGAATCCACATTTCCTGTAAACATGGATAACGCTTGGTTGTTATTGATTACACTGCTAATTTTATTCCCAACTATTCTATCTAATAATGTGTAGTTATTATAGGTGATTCCACTATGTGCAATTAATTTTTGGCCTTCTACTTCATATGGCCTATTATATTTATCTTTAATAACTATACCTTCAGAAGAAGATTTTGATCCTAAGGCTGTGTCGTATATAGCTTCCAATCCATCAAATAAAATTTGTCCACTTACTTTTTGTGTTGCATCTGTTTCAGCAACATACAATCTCTCAAAGCTAATAGGATATACCATATTTGCTGGAAGTGGAGCAGTAAGATACTTCCATCCAGTCCAATCTATATTCTTTTTAAAGTCGATAACATACTCAGTACCACTTGCATCCTTTACTTTCCCTCTTATCCAATTAGTAGAAGGTTCAGTAGCATGTGCCCATACCCCAATACTATTCGCTGGAGTGGATATTACTGTTTTACTACTATCAAAGGTTATATAAGCTGCTCTTGTTTCATCTGTCTTTGTAAAATCATATTCTAATTTTAATGAATACTTTCCTTCCTTTGCATTAGAATCTAAAGATGCTCCCCCTGTTACAGCTTGTGGGTAGGAAACAAAGCTTGTATTTAAGGATTCAAAGTTGTTAATCGTTTTGGTGTTAGATCCTACTGACACATTTATAGTAGCTACTTGATTTCCAAAGCTAGCTTGCAGCTTAGTTATTCCATTTTTACTTCCAGCAGTATACACCCCATCCTTAAATATACCAAGGCCCTGAGTATCCTTCCAATTAACATCCTTAGATGAAATCTTAGCACTATAACCGTCCGTATCTACCCCAACTACATTGAATCTTATGCTTTGTCCATAATTTAGCTGTGATATCTGCGGGCTTATTTTTATATGGGATAAATCTCCTAAAACGTCTATAGTGATTTCTGAGGTAGCCCCTAAATATTCAACTTCAATTACGGCTTTTCCAGACTGTGTTGGAGTGAAGTTCATTCCATCGAAGGATCCTTGTCCAGATTTTAAAGAAAGATTAACCTTAGAATAATCAACATTAAGTGGATTATAATTTTTATCATAAGCCTTTACTGTTATTTTACGAGAAGCCCCTACAAAACTTTTATTATCGTCAGCTTCTACAGTTATTCCTCTTAAGCTTTCCACTGGAGATTTTGACATAACTGCAATACCATTAACAATTCTCCTTTCAGACCCTTCTGAAAGAGTATTCACAACTTTTGCCTCGAATTCACCCTGATTTCTTTTTAGCATTGTAGTTGAGCCACCGCCGTCTAGTAAGATTGCCTCATGGCTTCCTAGCTCGATTAGATACTGAGCTAATTGTTTCCCATCTACTCCCGTATAGGATGAATGTCTACCATCTATTGTTACAAATATAATTTGACTTCTATCTTTTGTGATTCCTATTGCTGTTCTCTGAGCTAAACCAGAAACATTTTGAGTAAAGGGAGCAATCTGTCCATCTTTAACTAAAACCGTACCTCCACCCATAGCAAGGCTTATATTTTCTATATTAGGATCAACATCTGTATGTATGCTTATTTCATCCCCAATATTTACACTAGAAAGCAATGTATCCGCCTGTGCCCACTCTGACTTTCCCTTTGATGCTAATAATATATACCCATTTTCAGGTATTTCCATAGCTGGCTGATTTTCACGTATCTCTGTAACCACACCATCTATAACTACTACTTCTACCATTTTTTGCAAGTTGTTGTTGTAACCTGGAGAATGGGTACCCCAATTTCTATCAATCATCATAATATATTGGTATTCATCGGTGTATTTATTAATTGATGAAATAGGTATATTAACACCCCTGCTTGTAGTTGCATATATATTGTGCTTCCAATAGTCTGCAAAGGCTTGTCCAGCATTGTTAATAAAGAATGTTGCATAGTTGTGAACTGTGATTGGGCTACTTATCATTTCCCCATCCTTAACTATAGCTCCTAATGGAGAATCTGGATTTAACATATAGAAAAAGTCACCATTAATAGCAGCTACAACATTTTCCTCTTTCTTTGCCATAGTGGATAATGTTTCTTTGGTAGATAAACCATTAGAGCTTGTTAGAACATCTAATTCCAGATTATCATTATTTATATCAATATATACTGCATTTAAATTTAACCATCCACTCTTAGTAAAGCGGAGAATATTTTTATGTGTAACTCCATTAGATATTTTTTCTTCTTCTTCTTTTTGATAAACAACTGTATTTGCAAAACTTGTAGTAGCTAAGGAAGTTATCATCATTGCTGATAAACTTATAGCTAAGGCAGTTTTTCCTAGTCTTTTCATTTTTTTCCTCCCGGTTGCATATATTTAATGTTATTTCTTAAAATCTATTATATAATAACTTCCAGACAAATAGATTACAGTTGCATTACATTTGAAAAATATAACAAAATCTTCCTTTAGAATCTCTATCGGATGACTTTGTCGAAATCTATGTAGGTCAAGTTCTTATTTGAAAAATTTATTATAATAGAACTTCCCTATAAATTATAAAAAAAGTAGAGGAAAATTCCTCTACTCTTGTTGGATTATTTGTAAATCTATTTTTGTTGGAAGTTCATCTAACTCTGTCTTAGCCACTACATACGGATGTGTCATAGATTGAGTGACTAAATCATCTGGATTAGGATCTTTAAATATTGCATGAACGACTAATCTTGTTTCATCATCATCTTTTACTAATTCTATTTTCTCAATATCTACATTATACCCTGCAGTTAGTTTTTCTCCTCTTGTGACTATCACATAGATTTGATCATCTACCTTAGCCGCCAAGGCTCTTTCTAACATTTTATACCTAGGTAGTATTTCCGTAATCTGCTCTGGAATTTGCTCATGATCCAATACCATATAACCCACCCCATTATCTCCTTTGAATAATAATTTAGGAACAAACTTTACAAGACCAGTAGCTATTACAATTATTAAAATCATTGTAATAAATAATTTCCAGTTTATCTTTGGCAGTTTTGGCATTTTTCTCTTTAATCCCAAACTTATCCCCCTCCTTTTTTAAACTAGTACATAATTACATATTATAGTATTTCATTTAATTATGTGTGCTTTATAGTTATTTGTATTCAGAAGGTGGTGGAAATATTCAATTGTACAAGTTTATAATTTTAATTAATTTACTTATTATATTAAAAAGAGAGACTAAATACATCTAGTCTCCCTAAACATTAAAAACAAACTATTTTTTCTTAATGATATCAGTTACAGCCTCAACTATATTATCCTTTGTTAATCCATACTTCTTCATAAGATCAGCTGGTTTTCCTGATTCACCAAATGTATCCATTGTACCTACACGTTTTAGTAGCACTGGACAATTTTCACTAATTACTTCTGCAACTGCAGATCCAAGTCCACCTATAATATTGTGTTCTTCTGCTGTTACTATTGCTCCAGTTTCCTTAGCCGCTTTAATAATAATATCTTTATCTATTGGCTTAATCGTATGAATATTAATTACTCTTGCGCTAATTCCATTAGCATCTAATTCCTTAGCTGCTTCTAAAGCCTCGCTTACCATTAATCCTGTAGCTATTATGGTTACGTCTCTACCTTCCTTTAATGTTACACCTTTTCCTATTTCAAATTGATAGGATGTTTCATCATTAACAGTAGGCACTGCAAGTCTTCCCAGCCTAACGTATACTGGACCTTTCATATTGGCTATTGCATGAATAGCGGCCTTTGTTTCTACCCCGTCCGCTGGCACTATTACAGTCATATTTGGAATTGTTCTCATGCATGAAATATCCTCCAGTGCTTGATGAGAAGCTCCATCCTCTCCTACTGTAATACCTGAATGAGTTGCACAGATTTTTACATTTAGCTTTGGATATCCTATAGAGTTTCTAATAACTTCAAAGGCACGGCCAGTAGCAAACATGGCAAATGTACTAGCGAAAGGAATTTTACCTGCAGTAGATAGTCCTGCAGCCATTCCCATAAGATTTTGCTCAGCTATTCCAACATTTATAAACCTATCAGGATATTTTTTCCCGAAATCGTAAGTTTTAGTAGATTTAGAAAGGTCAGCATCTAAAACAACAATATTGTCATTCTCTAATCCAAGTTCCACTAAAGCTTCACCGTATGCATCACGAGTTGCTATCATTTTACTCATTACATTTCACCTCCAAGTTCCTCTAATGCCTGTATCTTCTGATCCTCTTTAGGAGCATTTCCATGCCATTCTACCTTATCTTCCATAAAGGAAACACCTTTACCCTTCACAGTTTTAGCAACAATAACCGTTGGCATCCCCTTTGTTTCCTTAGCTTTTTCAATTGATGCTATAATATCTTCAATAGAATGACCATCCATATCCATAACGTTCCAACCAAAGGCCTTAAATTTATCTGTAACAGGATTAACAGAAAGAACATCTTCATTTCTTCCATCTATTTGTAGACCATTATAGTCAATAATAGCAGTTAAGTTATCTAGCTTATAGTGGGCAGCTAACATAGCAGCTTCCCAAACCAACCCTTCCTGCAATTCACCATCACCTAAAAGTGTATACACCCTATAATCTTTTTTATCTATTTTTGCTGCCATTGCCATACCACATGATGCTGAAAAACCTTGACCTAATGAGCCCGTTGACATATCTACTCCTGGAGTTCCCTTCATATCAGGATGTCCTTGAAGCATAGAATCTATTTTTCTAAGTTTCATAAGTTCTTCCTTAGGGAAAAATCCCTTTTTAGCTAAAGTAGCATAAAGTACTGGTGCAGCATGACCTTTTGACAATACAAATCTATCCCTATCTTCCCATTTTACATTGCTAGGATCAACTTTCATCTCTTTAAAATATAGGACAGTTAGAATATCAGCCGCTGAAAGAGATCCTCCTGGGTGTCCAGAACCTGATTCTGCAAGCATTGTGATAATATCTTTTCTAATATCAGTAGCTATTTCCTTTAATTCTTGAATATTTTTATCCAAACTTCTCTCCTCCTACTTCTTATTTTAAACACTTGAAATTCTAAGTAAAACTTAGAATTGAGTGCGATATAAAGTTTGTGAAGTGCTAACGAACAAATTTTATTTTGAGCACTTGAAATTCTAAGTAAACTTAGAATTGAGTGCGACATAAAATTTGTGAAGTGGTAACGAACAAATTTTATTTTTTTACATCTTTAAATCCTTCTCCTAAAATCTCATGAACTGTTGTAACCATTATAAAGGCTCTCTCATCTATTTCATAAACAAGTTTTTTTAATCTTGCTACCTGAGCACGATCTACCGCACATAGAATTACATCTTTATTGTCTCCTGTGTAGAAACCTCTTCCCTCTAATATCGTAATACCTCTATCTAATTCAGATATGATCTTCTTACAAATATCATCTGAGTGATTAGAAATAATGTAAAACGCCTTTGAATGACTTAAATCGTCTACAATAAAATCCGCCATTTGAGAAACTATATATAAAGCTATAATAGAATATAAAGATGTCTCTACATTTTTCATAACAACTCCCGCCGTCACAACAACCATAAAGTCTAAAATACTCATTAACTTAGCTATACTAAGATTAGGTAAGTATTTATTTATAATCGCTCCCGCTAAATCTGTTCCTCCTGTAGTTCCACCGCATCTAAAAACGATTCCAATACCAATTCCCATAGCTACACCACCATATATAGCAGACAATAATAAATCATCAGTTAATACAAATCCTTGCCCAAAGGTATTAAGGATTCTTATGAAAGCAGAAAGAAGAACTGTAGCATATCCTGTCTTTGCTCCAAAACCACCTCCAAGGATAAATATTCCTGCAATGAATAAAGGTATATTAATGACTAAGTTAGTTATATCGATTGGTACTCCTATTACTTTTTGTACAACAATAGCAAGTCCTGTTACTCCTCCTGGTGCTATTGTATTAGGCTCTAAAAAGAAAACCAATCCTAATGCCATTAAAAAGCACCCTACTGCTATCCCAATATATTCCACAAAAATATTATATTTACTATTTTTCAGAAACAACACCTCCTTTAAACTTCACTCCAACTTTAATATTCATTTATTTACTAATAATAACCTTAAGTAAAAATCTAGGTAATACTATCATTCTTTTGAATCTCCAAGGTTCTTTTAATAGTCTATAAAACCATTCTAATCCAAGTTTTTGAAATGCTATAGGTGCTCGTTTAACAACACCTGCATATACATCCACACTTCCACCAACACCCATAGCCAATTTGCAGCTTAATTTATCTTTATTTCTATCTATCCACTTTTCCTGTTTAGGAGCACCTAGACAAACAAACAAAACGTCAGCTTTCGCTTCATTAATTTTATTTATTATTTCATCTTCCTCATTGTCTTTAACATAACCATGATGATATCCTGCAATTTTTATTCCTTCATATTTCTTCTCTATGTTTTTGCAAGCCATTTCAGCTACACCAGGTTTACCCCCAAAAATAAAGATGGATTTTTGATTTTGTCCACAATATCTTAATAGTTTGTCCATAGTGTCCACACCAGTTACTCTATCTTTAAGCTGTAACCCTTTTATTTTTGAAGCTATAATTACTCCAATGCCATCTGCTAAAACTAAATCAGCCTCACTTAATATTCTAAATAAGTCTTTATCATCTTGAGCTACCATTACAATTTCAGGATTAGGTGTATAAACCTTTTTTAAAGATGAACTTTCTTCCAAAAAATCAATTAACTTTTTAAGTGCTTCATCCTCTTTTACTACATCAAATTTTACGCCTAGTATGCTTTCTTGCTTTCTCATTTTATTCCACCCTTTTCCATAAAGCTTTTCAGAAGTACTATGTTTTTTTCTGATTTTTTATGAAGAATCTCTCGTCCATAATCTATTCTTTCCTTATATTTTGAACGATTATATAAAACTTTATCGATAGTTTTAATAAAAGTCTCCTTATCTAAATCCTCAACCCTACCTGCACTTTCTTGATGAACTAGTTGAAGAAAGTTATATATTTTAGAATCGTATTCTATTCCTACAATTGGCGTTCCTGCTATGGCTGAAAATATTAAAGAATGTAGTCTCATACCTATCATGATATCTAATTTTTCCATTAAGCCTACTAGTTCCTTTGGGCAATAAATCTTTTCTAGTATTTTAGGTGTTCCCTCCATAATAGCGGCGATTTCCTCCGAAACTATATAATCTCTTGGATGCTGCATAGGTATAAAAACAACTTCATATCCTTTGTTTATTAAATAATCTCCACCCTCTGCAATTATACTCTTATATTTTTCTTCATCCTTCCAATCTCTAACAGATATACCAACCTTCTTTTTATCTATATCTATTTCTTCTTGGATTAATATATCTTCTATTTGTTTTTCTGGAAGTTTTCCATAAGCAAAGGTTACATCAGCGGTTACAAGAATATCCGCTTTTATTCCAAGAGATATCATCTCATCCTTAGACTGCTGATCTCTTACTGTAATAATATCCACTGTATTTATAATATGCTGAGCTAATTTCTTATTCAAAGGCTTCGTTATTGGACCAAATCCATTACCATAGAACATTACTTTTTTACCCATTTTTTTAGCAATATATATAATGCTTAAATAATAAATTAAAGACCTTGCACTAGTAGCATCCTGAAGAATTGATCCGCCACCACTAACTACGATATCAGATTCTTTAATAGCCTTTATCAGCTCAACATATTTATTTCTACTTATAGCTTTTATGTTATATTTCTCCATTGTCTCTCTAGCTTTATAGCTTAAAACAGTTATATTTGCCTCGGGAATATTTTCTTTTATTTGATCAATCATTACCTGTAATATTGCTTCATCCCCTGTATTTTGAAATCCATAATATCCAAATATGAATATGTTTCTCATTAATTTCTTCCTTTCTGGGCTCCCTTGCATAATAAATCAAGTCCCTTCAGACCTATTTCTATTATGATGATATATACTGCTCCTAAAACTATCCCAATACCTAAAGAATAAAGAGTACGTACAGTTGATAAGTATATAGGTGTTCTTAAATGACTAAAAGTATTGGCAATAGAGGTTTGTCCTATAACAGCTACTAAGCCTGCAGAAAAAGCAAGTAGATTGTATTTCTTTCTAGCAAAGTAAATCGCTACCATTAGAGCTGGAAATCCCATTAAGAATTCCTTTGTTCTAGGTCTTGCTAACAAATTTTCCTCTAACATATTTCTTGCTATCATCTCAAAGGTAGATGGCTGAATATTAGTTTCATGTCCTGTTCTAGCAATATATATATATCCTACTACTAATAGTATTACCGATAATAGCACATAAATTATTTTTATATCTTCAAATAAAAGAGTTTTTATATCTTCTAATTTTAATCCTGATTTACCATTATTTTTGTTTTTGCTTTTATATCCAAAATAGGCTAAATATATTATTCCATATATGGCTATAGGAAGCATCTGGCTAATCTTAACACCTCTAAATATGTCTATCTCTAATAAAAAATCTGTATTAGATAATATTCCAGCCACAAAAAATCCTCCAAGAAGTGAGATGGCTGTAGCTATTATTAAATCCTTTGATGAAATTACAATCGTATTGAATAATGAATATTCTTTCTCTTTGCTATCAAAGTGTTTCTTACACTCTTTACATAACCAAACCATAGCCAAGGAAGGGAAAACTATAGAAGCTGCAAGAGCCATCATTTTCTCCATCAGTTGCGGTTTTACAAAGTATGCCGCAGGTACCATTACCATACCTAATATTAATAGGATATCCTTTAGTTTTTGAGACATGCTAAATAAATAGGATATCAGTAGAATTCCAGCAGCAATAACTCCCCAGCCTATTAGAGTCTGTTTAGCGATGCGAACACGATTAGGTCCTAGAGTACTGCTTCTTCCAATTACCATATCATGCTCAGATATTCTCTCTTCAAATCTATTAAACATTTTTTCATATTCATCAAAATCAGTTACATAGGACACCTTATTTTCCTTAAATGGTTTAAAATATATGAGTCTTATATTTCGCTCTGTTACGGCTCTATATAAAGTATTTTCAATTTCCTCTGCTCCTTCATAATTGTAGAACTTAAATCTTTCTTGAATATACTCAGGGATTGAAAAAATTCTTACTGCATTATATTCAAGACCTCTAGTCAATTCATCAATATGGGTCTGCTCCATATGCCCTCTTTGTACTGATGACTCTACTAATCCAACCTTGATGTTATTGTCTTCCATATATTCTGCTACCATATAGTTATAATCCGGATACCCTAAAATTGCATCTCCAGTGAATATAAATACAGGCGGTATCATATCAAAGCTTTCAAAGTCTTCGAATAAGGCCTCAATATATTTGTCCGTTGTCCAGGGACTGTAATTCGAAGGTCTTGGCATTACTTCTAATCCACTTTCCTTAATAAGTGTAATTTTATCAGAATCAAATCCCAATCCTACTTTTATTAGTTTTGAGGTATACGGATTTTGCTTTAAAGGAACTCCTTTAGCATGAACATCTGTAAAGGATCGACTTTGATACACCATATCATTCACAGTACCTCTAAGCAGTATCGTATACTTGTCTTTATTGGATATAACTTCAAACATTTTATCGTCGTAACGACTGGTTAAACCATCCTGTATAAAGCTAAAAATCTCTTCAGATTCTGTAGTTACTAAAACATCGTATTTACTAATTTCATGCTGTTTAATATCTTTTTCTAAATCTTTCAAGTGATTTTGTACCGATATATCATTTTGCAGTACTTCCCAACCCATAATTACATTTACTTCTTTATTGTCATGAATCATAGTCTCCAGGGTTTCTTCATGTAGCCCTACATATTTAATACCGAAGTCTTTAAAATTCCTAAACCACCAACCTACTTCCTTATCGGACTGAATAGCCATATCATTCATTTCTACATAGTCTAAAACCACATCTACAACCTTATCATTAGCCTCTATATTCATTCTTTGAAATATTGTGGTAGCTAGAACTACTATGCTTAAAGCAATAATTAAAAAAGATTTGTTTTTCTTTATCATATTTGCACCTTCTTCCAAATAATCTTATTACTCTCATTTCAAATAAAATGACTTCCATTTTTAGTTGTAGGAAGTCTATTTTTAATATTCTACTTAATAGTATAACCACCTTTTACTAATAAGAAGGAATCTGACATAGCGGTAATTCCTCTTCCATCATTCCTAGGTATTATAAGTAAATGGTTCGCAGGGATCTTCTCATTCCTTTGCAGATCCTTAGCTCCAGTTACATCGGACAGTCCTCCTGATGGACTAACTATTGCAGTGGCTTCACCAGATCTTAATATAAGCTCTGTACCTCCTCCAGCAATTAAGCTTTGTCCTTTTTTAAGTTCTACAACCTGAAATGTTGTGCTTTCAGTAGAGCTTATTTCCTGTGATGGATTAGATGAAAAGCTTTTCTGGTCTATGTAGTCCTTTAACTGGTTCATTTTCAACTCAACATAGGATAAAGTTACTAAAGGGTCTGATTCCGAACCTGGGTCATTAGTAGAAGCATAAGCCATCTGACCAACAGTAATTAAAGAAAGTGTTATAATAGCAGCTGAAAATATAGGTGATTTAAAATTTATCTTCAAGCATTTCATCTCCTTTTTTAAAATTATATTTTTATTTCAGGTCATGATTCCCTTAAATATTCTTTTCATATTATACTACATTAATACTTGAAATGGAAGGATACAATACCGTTAACTAAGGATTAAATGCAATGCTTTTTATTATAAACACCAAAAAAGACTTAAGTTTCCTTAAGTCCTTAAAATTACGCAATTGAAATTGCTTCATGGCACACTCAATTTTTAACGAATTAAAAATTTCAAGTGCTTAAAATTACGCAACTAAAGTTGCTCCATGGCGGACTCACTTTTTAGCTATGCTAAAAACTTCAAGTCCTTAAAATTCTATTAATCCGAGACTAACTAATAAAGCCTCGTTTACTTTTTCCATAATATCTTCTGTTACATGGCCGATTTTTTCCTCTAAACGTCTTTTATCAATTGTTCGAATTTGCTCAAGTAACAAAACTGAATCTTTTGGTAATCCATAATCAGAGGAGCTTATTTCGACGTGAGTTGGAAGCTTGGCTTTGTTGATTTGTGAAGTAATAGCAACAATTATAATTGTAGGACTATAGCGGTTTCCTATATCATTCTGTACTACTAATACAGGCCTTACCCCTCCTTGCTCTGATCCTATTACCGGACTTAAATCCGCATAAAAGATATCTCCTCTTTTTATAATCACTTTACTCACACTCCGCCATTCGTGCTTCATAAGTCTCTAAGGATGACATGTCCAAACTTAGTCCCAACTCAGCTAATGCCAGATTTATTACTCCCATTTCTTGATAACCGTTCTTCATCTGCTCCCTTAATTCCATTTTATTTCTCTCCCGAATGTATAATTTCATTGCCTCTCGAATAAACTCGCTTCTATTGGTCTTTTCCATGGAAACAATATTATCTACCTCTTGTAAAAGACTATCAGGAAGGCTTATCATAATTCTTTTTGAGTCGGCCATTTTGCACCTCCTAGAAATATTGAAGGAAAATCCTATGATAGTATAAGTGTTTCTTTTTTTTGAAAAATTATACTAGGTCACAAAAATCTATACTACTATCTTAGCAAACTATCTTTAATGTGTAAAACTCTATTATTTTCCAAATACATTCTTGGAACACGTTTTCCTAGCATACATACAATTTCATAGTTAATAGTTCCAAGCTTATTCGCAATATCATCAATGCAAATACCACTTTCCCTATCACTACTATATAGTGTAACTTCATCACCAGCTTCGACTTCTAATCCAGTTGCATTTGCCATACATTGATCCATACAGATTCGTCCAACTAAAGGTATTTTTTTACCCTTTACTATTGCTTCTGCTTTTCCAGACATCATTCTAGTGTATCCATCTGCATATCCAATAGGGATTGTAATGATCTGTTCATCACCAGACGTAGTATATTTTAATCCATAGCTAATACCACGTTCTTTTGAGATAACCTTAACATGTGAAACTTTAGCCTTTAACTCCATTACCTGCTTTAAATCAATTCTAGTCTTGTCCACATCATCCGATGGATATAATCCATACAGAATTACTCCTGGTCTTACCATATCTAAATTCATTTCAGGAAGATCTATAATTGCAGCGCTATTAGAAACATGTTTAATCGGTATGATACAGTCTTCTTTTTCAAGCTGATTCACAAAACCCATGAATGCATTAAATTGTTTATATGTATATGCCTTGTCCTTATCATCTGCTGTAGCAAAATGTGTGAAAATACCTTCAACTATTAAATTAGGTAGTTTGAATATTTCTTTTATATCATTTATTGATTCATTATTTGGCTGAAATCCTATTCTAGACATGCCCGTATCAATCTTTAAATGAATTGTCATAGTGCTATCATTTTTCTTTGCAGCATTAGAAAATGCAAGTGCTTGATCATAGGAGTATACAGTTTGTATAATACTATGATCAAGCACTAACTGTCCTTGATTTTTAGGTGTATATCCTAGAACCATAATAGGAACTGTATATCCTGCCTTTCTCAATTGTACCGCTTCACCTAATGTAGCCACCGCAATTCTATCTGCACCATTTTCTAAAAGAGTTTTTGCAATTTCCACTGCACCATGACCATAGCCATCTGCCTTTATAACTGCACATACTATAGTATCTCTTTTTACTATATTTTTTATTTCTTTAATATTGTGTTTAACATTGTCCAAATTAATTTCTGCCCAAACAGGTCTTAAGTTATCTTTTGAAATCATTGTTTTTCCTCCTCATTAGTCATCATCCAATTGAAAATTATTATATGGCAATAGCTTGAGCAACAGCATTCTCCTTGCTATGAGATATTGATATTAATATTTCATCTATGTTCATAGTACATGCTAAATCTTTAGCGTTATTATGAAGTTCTACGTAGGGCTTACCTAAAGGATCCTTTAATATTTCGATATCCTTCCACTTCATATTTCTTATGCCAGTACCTAGGGCCTTAGAAACAGCCTCCTTAGCAGCAAAAAAACCTGCTATAGTTTGAGCTGGATAATTATTATCTTCGAATACCTTCTTCTCATTCAATGTAAAAATACGATCAACAAACGAACTATTCTTAGCTACCGCTCGTCGTATTCTATCTACCTCAATAATATCTATCCCAATTCCTTTAATCATATTTATCACCTCTTGCAATAATATCATATCACTTTTTGTGTATTATTTAAATCTTTAAATAATTTAGTATTATATATTTTTTCGTTTTAAAAATTAGTATGATACTATCGCATCGACTCATTACGCACTCAATTCTAAGTTTTTCTTAGAACTTCAAGTGCTCAAAAAACAAAAGAGCTATCAACTAGCTCTTAATTTACCTATTATAATTAATTTTTTTCAAAAAAATGTGTATCTAGCTTTTCTATTTCATCTGGTCCAATGATAGAGTGTAGCAACGAGTATAGGTTCTGTACCTTATCCTCTAATCCTTCTTTTTCATCTCGACATTGGCCTAACTTTTCTCGTAGTATGCTAATCTCTTCATCTATTGATATTAGTCTAGATTGTGCATTATTAATCTCTGAATATGCTGATTTAGTAGTTTCTTTTAATAACTCCATATTAACATCTGCTATTTTTTCCGGATACAATTCTAAGCTTTCAAGTGTTTTATCAATGATTTCATTCAAACTAGTAATTTCATTTTTAGCTTCTTCAATACTTGAAATTTGATTTTCTTCGCCTTTACTATTTAATCGATCGGATAGATGTATTATTTTATTCATTAATATTCGTTTTCTTTCTTTACTTGCTTTTAAATTCTCCTGTAATTTCTTTTCTTCTAGTAATAATTGTTGAAGATCCTTACTCAGACTTTCCATTGATTTATTCATATTATTACCATATAAAATATGCCAAGACTTATCATAAATTAAAATAGGAACCCTTCTTTTATTTATTATTTTATTAGCAAAACTTATAGAATCATCTTTTTTAAAAAACATACATGTTATACCTCATTTCTGCTATAGACTTCAACTATGTAAATATTCCTCACTTTATAATTACTTTCGGCTAATAGCGTCAAAATCCTTCTAGTATTATTTTACTATTTTAGTACTGATGTTCAATGTAATGTTTTTTATAATATTGGTAAACCTATAGTAGAGGTGATTATATGACAAAAAAATATATATTTAAACATAATAAAAACATCCTATTCTCACTAATTATATTTGTATTAGTAGGCTGTAGTAACAATCCCCAGAAACCTGATTCTAGCTACAAAGAAGATGGTTCTCCGAAATTACCTAAGGTTTTAACGGAACTTGAGGATGAAGTTTTAAAGATAATGTATGATATCGATTCAATAACCGGTATAGAAAAAGCTATTGAGGAAATGAATAGTGCTGCAAAAGCTACAGAAGAAATGAATGGTGCTGCAGAAGCCACTTCCAGCGAAAAAACCGAGAACAACCAGGAGAAACCTGAAAAAACCAGCGAATCTGAAAAAGAAGAGTCTAAACAAAAAGAAAAAGTAGATTTACAAGAATTAATAAAGGAAAATAAAATTATTATACCTCTTTTAGATGCAGTAGAAGTAAAGGGCAGTTTTGTGGAAAGCACTTCTCCCATTACAGATATTAATCAGGCATGGACAAAAATAAATGATAATGTTATAGAGGTACATAAAAAGTGGAATGTTTTAGAAGCTCAGTTAACATCCATAAATGTACCTAATACAAAATTAGAGGAATTCGAAAAAACATTAGATGATTTAACTACATCCATCATGAACAAGGAAAAACTTCCTAGTTTAAAGCTCAGTAATGAGATTACAAGGATAACAGCAGATTTCAGAAGTTATTTTAACGGAGCAGCAGACCACGGGGTTTACGGTATGTATTATCATATTAGAGGTGCTATCTTATTTGCATCATCGGATAACTATTCAGGAGCACTTCAACATTTAGATGAAGCAAGTAGGCTTGGTTCTTCCCTAAGACAAAATTTAATTAAACAAGGATCCCAGGATATCCTTCAAAAATTTGAACTTTCTGTAGAGGATTTAAAAAAACAATTAATAGATCAAAATTTCTACTTAAGTCAAATTAAAGCTCCTATTGTAATAAAAAATATCAAGCTTATACAGGATAAGTTTGAAACACAAAGAAAATAAAGAAATGTATTTTGATATTATATAATAAAACTCCCCTTTATAGTAGACTGTTATACTATTTTAACTGTCTACTATAAAGGGGATATATCATACTATTATGAGCTTCTTTTTTATAAATTCCCTATACATATTTTAATGATTTATTTAATGATAAATTATGATTAATAGCTTTGAGAGCTTCTTGTATTTATATTATGTCCTCTTAATTCCTTTGTTGCACTCATTTCTTTTGGAACATCAATCTTAAAGGTTTTCTTAATTCCAATCCATATGAAGCAAGCAATTGCTGCCATAGTTCCTAACTTACCACCTACACCTATATATGTTGATGTAGCTAAAATAGACACCATTCCCACAATAGCTCCAACTATCACCATTTCCCATATATGCGGTGCATTTTTCTTTGATATCATACCTGCATAAGCTCCAGAAGTAGCCACAACAGCTAAAGTTGGCCCTATCTCCGGATTAATATATGGAAAAATTAGGCCTGAAAGTAATGTGATTACTGCAGCACCCATTGTTGCTCCTTTATTTAAGTTTATACCTATCCAATACGAACCTACAGCTCCTACTATTCCAGCTAGCAAAATCAATACATTGTTCATTTTATATTCCTCCTATCTTAACCTAAGAAGTTAATGATCATTCTTGTAATCAAAGTGGACGTAGCTGCTGTAGTTCCACCTTTTCCACCTAAACCTGCATATATTTCTTTTGTTAATGTTAATACGATACCAACTATTACGCCACCTATTGCAGCCCACTGTAAAGAAGGAATTACGTTAAGTCCCGACATACCTACAAATGATGATGTAAATACAGCACCAGCTAAAATATTAGGTAAAAATATTGCCCCAATAACACCTATTAATCCATTTGCAACGATAGCCCCATATCCCATTTTATGATTTATATACCAGGTAAGAGTTGCACTGATAATAGATAAAATTATTATACTTGTATTATTTTCTTTTATTTTCATAATACTACCTCCTACCTTGAATTTCTTTAAAATGGCCCGTTAATCCGATAAAGTAAAAGAAGCCTATTGTCAATAATAAAACTTGACTAACAATATCATCCGACCTATTGAATGAGTTTACTAATAACAGACTGCCAGTTAAACCAAAAGCTCCAAGACCAACTAATTTTCTCACTATTAACCCTCCTCGATAGAAAGTTTCAAAATGTCATATATAAATACTAATTACTAATTAACCGCCCGCTAAATCAAAATACTACACCGCTGCATTTTAGTGATTTTCGTTGAAATTTTTATATAAAGTATTTTAATTAAAAATTCTAAAAAATGTTTTTATAAAAATTAAAAATTGCATTATTTGTTAAAATTTTATCAATATCTTTGTATTCTCTACATTTATTTTTATTTATATACCGAATTTATTTAATATAATATTAAGAAAATTCTAAATTTTATTTTCTTTTATCTTTTTCTATGTTACGTTATATATTATGCTATATACTGAAATTTAGCCATCGTTTTTAAATAAAATTAAGAACTTTTTTATCTTTTCATATATTCTATCCAAATTTAAAAAAATAATAAACATTAACTTTCTCTACAGTAACATTATATTTTAATGTTAAATATTTGTCAATCTTTTTCCATTTATATTTTTTTCTTACTTATTATTTACCCAAGTATATATGAGTCATAACACCTATTTAAAATTAATTATTATTTAATAGTTAGTTAATTTTATGCTTTGCAAATCAATTGAGTTAAGGCAATTCGCACAACTATTATACAATATATAAATCCTATTATGACAACAGATATCATTGCTTTTATACTGTCCTATGTCATTTTAAAAATCATCGATACGATTGTAAATATAAATGATATGTGACAAAAATAATTTAGACGAAATAAACGGGCAGATTAATCTACCATTTATTTCGTCTAAATTATTTTTATATCTATATTTTTAATTCATTCTTCCATTCCACTAGTCGGACTTATTTACGTTGTTTTATTTAAAAACTCTTACTGCCATAGTTTTAAAAATACTATATATTTCACTACCTATCTCGAGCTGTAAATCATTCAAAGAATCTTTAGTTATTAGAGATACTAAGTTTATTCCAGTATCAATAAACACCTTCGCGCTATTTCCATCTATCTTTATGTCAGTAATTACACCTTTTAATATATTTCTTGCACTATTAGGAAATATATCTAAACAAAGTATTATATCTTCTGGGCGAATTAAGATTTTTACATTATCTCTTAGTTCTGTATTTACATAAATCTTTACAGATCCGATCTCAGCGTATACTTTATTATTTTCTTCTATTATATTTGCAGCATAAGTATTATTTAATGAATTTGTTTTTGCAAGGTATATTTCTAACTGAGTATTTGAAATTCTAAGATTTCTCCCGATTTTATGAGCAGAGATATCTCCTCGTTTAATCATTTCATATACAGTATACTTTGATATTTTAAGTTTCTCGGCTACTTCTTCTGGCGTATATAGAATATCATCATACATTTAATCCACCACCTTTATTTTAATAGAAGTATATTCTTCATATCTATTGTAGCATGAATTTTACATTGTTTCTCAATTCCTATAATTTTCTTTACATCTTCATTATTATATTTACATATAATTCTATTGTTCTGCCCAGAAACCTTAGTTGCTTTAGGCACTATTTCTAACATTGTATCAAAGGGTAGCTTCTTAATTCCAATTATTGATACTTCAAAGGAATTTTCATCATGACAAGAATTTGATATTGATATACTATCTTCTCTAATACCTATATATTTTATATCCTTACATATGCTCGATTTTATTTTAAATGTAATACCCCAATCTAAAGCTAAGATTGCTCCATCTTCTAAAATTTGGACTGAAGATATGTTTTTACATCCAGTTAGTTTAGCACCCTCCAACGTAGTAGGATTACTAAATATCTTCTCCGTAGCATCTTTTTCAAAAATTCTTCCATTATCCATCACAGCTGTACTATCACAGAACTTGTACACTTCTTCTACACTATGGGACACATATATTACAGTACCATTATAATTATTTAAAGCATCAGCAAACTCACTTTCTATTGAAAATCTTAGATGGGTATCTAAAGCCGAAAATGGTTCATCCAACATAAGAATATCTGGAGACTTTGCCATGATCCTCGCTAAAGCAACACGTTGCTGCTGCCCTCCCGAAAGCTGATGTGGGCGTAAATTCGATACTTCTCCTAGCTTAAATAAATCTAAATATCTCTCAATAATCTTTTTCTTTTCTTCTGAAGTTTTTTCACTCATTCCTACACTAATATTTTGATATACTGTCATGTTAGGAAAAAGTGCATAGCTCTGAAACATTAATCCGACATTTCGCTTCTGAGGTATTAGGTTTATATTTTTTTTAGAACTAAAAAGTATTCTATCATTCAGTATAATCTCACCTTTATCCGGTGTTACTACACCTGCGATACATTTTAATGTCATACTTTTTCCACAGCCAGATCCTCCCAGCAAGCCTAATTTTTCATTACCAGCTTCAAATCTTGATTCAAGACGGAAGCTACCGAGTTCTTTAGTAATGTCTACATAAATACTCATTTTATACCACCTCCAGTCGCTGACTTCTTATCTTTAAAGCTCAAATAATTCATAAAGCCTAATACAATCAATGAAATTACTATGATTACTAATGTCCAAAATCCAGCTTCCTTTGTTTTTCCAGCTGCATTTGCAAAATAAATAGCAATAGGGATAGTTTGTGTAACCTTTGGAATATTACCTGCGATCATTAATGTTGCTCCAAACTCCCCAAGTGCTCTTGCAAAAGCTAATATTGCTCCTGAAAGTATTCCTGGTAAAGCTAAGGGGATCATGATTTTAATAAATATTTTAAATTCTGAAAGACCTAAAGTTCTAGCAGCCCAAATAAGATTAGTATCAATTTGTTCGAATGCACCTTTAGTCGCTCTATACATTAAAGGAAAAGATACAATAATTGCCGCTAGTACAGTAGCCTGCCATGTAAATATAATAGAGATTCCTAATTTTGTAAGAAATTGTCCTATAGCGCTATTCCTTCCGAATATGACTAATAGAATGTATCCTACTACAGTAGGAGGAAGAACCAGTGGAAAAGTAAAAACCACATCTAGTATCCATTGAACCCTTCCACTGGCATTCAATGTTGCTCTTGCAGCTGCTATTCCCAAAATAACTGTAAAAAATATAGCGACCAATGAAGTTTTTATAGAAATAAGAAGAGGAGAAAAATCAATGTTCATTTGTATTACCTCCAAAAGTTATGATATTCGGTCATTTTTCATAAAATGATTTTAAAATTTGCACTGTCGTTTTTATTGAAATATATAAAAATCATAATGAGCTATAACTATGCAAATTACCTAATTATAATAATAACCCTTAATTAAAACAAAGTCATCCTATAAGTATTATATAGGAAGACTTTGTTTTAACCAAATAATGAAATTATATTGATCTTGATTACAAGAAGCTCATAACCTCCTATTGGTTATAAAAATTAAAGATCTTTATTACATCTATTTTATTTAAGATATGGGGGAGAATCCATATTTAATAAACACATTTTTTGCATCTTCTTCAAATAAGAAGTCAACAAAATCCTGAGCTGACTCAGTAACCTTACTTGATTTTACTACACCTACAGGATAAATTACAGGTTTATGTGAACCCTCTGGTGCATTCAAAACGATCTTTACTTTGTCACTAACTTTAGCATCTGTTTGATATACGAATCCTGCATCTACATTTCCAGTTTCAACCCATGAAAGAACTTCTCTAACATCTTTAGCAAAAACAAGTTTAGATTCAATGGAATCGAAAACATTTAAATTTTTAAGTGCTTCATCCGTATATTGACCAACAGGAACACTTTCTGGCTCACCTACAGCAATTCTTTCAATCTTATCATCAGTTAGTTCTTCAATAGCATTAATTTGCTTTCCATCTAATGGAGTTATAAGAGCTACCTTGTTCTCTAAGATATCTTTCACTGAATCATCTACCATAAGTCCTGCATCCTTCAGCGCTGTCATTTGTTTTTTTCCTGCAGAGAAAAATATATCAGCAGGTGCCCCTTGCTCAATTTGTTGTTGTAGCGAACCAGAGCTTCCAAAATTGTATGTTATTTCAACATTAGGATTTTCGTTTATATAAAGCTCTTTTAACTCTTCTAAACAATCAGTAAGGCTGGCAGCAGCAGATACAGTTAATTTCACAGGTTCTGCTTGTTCTTGTCCTGCTTTTGGCTGATCTGGTTCCTGTACTTTACCTACATTTCCACCGTTCGTACATCCAACGAATATAAAGGATAATAAGATTAAAGGTAGAACACTTTTTTGAAGCTTCTTCATAACAACACCCCTTAGTAATTTTAGTTTTTACTCGTTCATTAGTTTGATTAAGTTAGTTCGAGTTAGTTTTAGTTAGTTTGTTAATTAATAATTAAAGTTTAACATAGCTAATTAAAAGTGTCAATACTATATAAATGTGTATGAACATTATAAAATATTATTTTCTAATTAACTAAATCTATATAAAAAAGCGAAACGTCCCAACTCCAAGGACGCTTCGCTTATCATCTCTCATATCGCCTTACAAAAACCTTATTTATTATGGTTTTTCTATTAAAGTAGTATAGCTGCAATAGTACCGAATATTATTAATGGTATATTATAATGTATAAATGTAGGAACACAGGTATCCCAGATATGGTCATGCTGCCCATCTGCATTTAACCCAGATGTAGGTCCTAATGTACTATCAGATGCAGGAGAACCTGCATCCCCTAAGGCACCTGCTGTTCCTACTAGAGCTATAGTTGCAGCTGGACTGAAGCCGATTGCAACGCATAAAGGTACATATATAGCTGCAATTATAGGAACTGTACCAAAGGATGTACCTATTCCCATAGTAACTATTAATCCTATTAACAGCATGATAAAAGCAGCTATTAATTTACTTCCTCCTATAATGCCTGAAGCTGTCTCTACTAGTGCTTCCACTCCTCCTGTAGCTCTAATCACCGCACCGTATCCAGCTGCTACTAGCATTACAAAAGCTATAAATCCCATTAATCCAATTCCACTATTCATCATATCGTCTAACTCTTTGAATTTAAATGATCCAAATACAAGCATTATCCCAAGGCCTACAATTGCCCCAAGAGGTAGAGATCCTGTCATAAGCTGAATTCCAAAGGCTGCAACTGCACCAACTAATGCACCAATCTGCTCCTTAGTTATACTTTTATATTCTTTACTCTTATCCGTTTTAATTATACCTATATCTTTGTACTCTCTTGGTTTTCTATAGGTAAATAAAACTGCTACAAATAAACCTATCATCATTCCTATACCTGGCAAGAGCATGGATCTCCATATCATGCTTGTTTCCACTGCAACACCATTATCTATAAGTGCATCTCTTACTATGTTATGAAAAATAAGGCCAAATCCAACTGGAAGCATAACATACGGCGCTTTAAGTCCAAATGTCAATGCACAGGCTGCTCCTCTTCTATCAACATTGAGCTTATTCATTAATGCTAATAGTGGTGGAATTAAAATTGGTATAAATGCTATGTGAACAGGTATTAAATTTTGAGAAAAACATGCTACACCTGCTATTAGCAATACAAAGGCTGTCTTTTTACCTTTAATTATATCGCCTATTTTTACTACTAGTAGCTCAGCAACTCCCGTCTTTCCAATCGTAACTGCTAATGCTCCTAATAATATGTAGGATAAAGCTGTTTCTGCATTTCCTCCCATGCCGCCAATAAGGGTTGACATAGTATCCCCTAAGGTCATTCCTGATAATACACCACCTGCTAATGCTGACAAAATAATTGCAATAAGCACATTCATTTTCATTAAACACAAAGCTGTCATTATTAATACTGATAATACAACTGGATTAGTAAACATTAAATCCCTCCTATAATTTATAATTACTGCTGAAGCTAATAGAATTATATTCACCTTCTTGTCTATATCGCTCATTAAATTATAGTAAGCTTACCGTATAATTATGACTATCTACTTTGCCTCCGTTTAATATATTAACGTGTAAAATTAATAATAGAATATCCCATGTTATAATTTTACCTCGTAGGGCAAAACTAAAAGTACATTCTCACTAATTTATCATCAAATAGAAATGCTCGAACAGGGAGAAAAAATATTTGTCAGATCAAAATTTGAAGAAATCAATCACATTTTCACAGGCTATATCTATTGTCGTAGGGATTATAATAGGTTCTGGTATTTTTCTAAAAACAGGGGATATATTTCAAAATGCAGGTTCACCTTATATGGGTATACTCGCTTGGTTTATAGGAGGCATCATCACCTTAACATCAGCTTTAACAGTATCTGAAATTGCTTCCGCTATTCCTGAAACAGGCGGGCTCTATACTTATTTAAAGGTATTATATGGAGATATTTGGGCATTTCTATTGGGATGGGTACAAACCATAATAGTTTATCCCGCATCATCTGCAGCACTAGCTATTGCATTTTCAATATTTTCAACATTTTTTATACCTTTAACTGATATGGAACAAAAACTATTATCAATATTTATTTTATTATTCGTTGTAATTATAAATATTATTTCTACTAAATTTGGCGGCATAATACAGCTCATTTCAACTATAGGAAAACTTGTTCCCATTATTGCTATTATTGCATTTGGACTAATCAAGGGAACAGCAAATGATTTTAGCTTTATAGGCAATACCACAGCTCCTAGTTTAGGCTTTGGTGCAGCTATACTTGGTACATTGTGGGCATATGACGGGTGGGCTGGTGTAACAACTATAGCTGGTGAGATGAACAATCCAAGCAAAGAGCTTCCTAAGGCAATTATTTTGGGCGTATCTTCTGTAATAGGAGTTTATGTAATATTTAATTTAGCACTTTTAAAAGTTATGCCTATGGATGCAATTATTAAGTCTTCAAAACCTGCTTCTGATGCTGCTACCATACTTTTTGGACAAGGTGGAGCTATATTTATAACTTCAGGAATATTAGTTTCTGTATTTGGAACATTAAATGGATATATATTAACTGGTGCAAGAATTCCCTTAGCTATGGCAGATAGAGGACAATTACCTTTTTCTAACTTTTTAAAACAAATTAATCCTAAGTTTAACACACCAACTAATTCTTTGATTTTAATAACAATATTATCTATACTTTATATATTATCAGGTTCATTTAACACACTTACAGACTTAACTGTTTTTACATTATGGATATTCTTTGTAATGGCTGTATTTGGCATATTTATATTAAGAAAAAGAAAAGATATTAAAAGAGCAGCGTATAGAGTTCCTTTTTATCCTATAGTTCCTTTAATAGGTATTTTAGGTGGATCTTACATATTATATAGCACATTACTAAGCTCTACTATAAATTCTCTTATAGGTATTGGCATTACTTTATTAGGCTTGCCTTTCTACTTCTATTTAAAGAACAAAAAATTAGAAAAAGACATGTAATTAAAACTGCATGTCTTCTTCTAATTCAATATATTTTATTTAAACTATTCGAACTACAGTCCCATCACCACCAAACTCTGGTGGT